>CAWUOF010000489.1:0-3644 GCA_963923765.1 uncultured bacterium
GATGAAAACCCAAATTTAATTAGCCGCTAAGATATAATTCTCAAAAACATTTTTGAGATGAATTTAACAGCTTATTCCTGAAGCATTAGTATTGGTTTTTTGTATGTAAACGATTTGTTTAGATCTAAAGTTTCTGATTTAGAAGCTTGCTCATCAAAAAAAATATTTATGGCAGGTTATTTATAGGTAATTTAGCAGCTTTTCACCTAATTAAATCAAAAGCTACTGGAAAACTAACCTACTATATTTAATTTCTGATTGATTTGATAGGGGTTGAGGGAAATGCCAGCTAGGGGCTGTCATTTTTCAACCCAGATGCAAATCCTAATTCAGAGTGGCAATTTGACCGTAGAGATCGTAGACATCAGCATCGGTAATGGATACTGGAACGATCGCGCCTAAACTGGCTTCCCCTTGGACGTAAACTAAGCCGTCTACTTCCGGGGCAAACCGAGGCGATCGGCCTACCAATTCCCCTGTTTCAGGGTTTTCTTGTTCGATGAGAACGTCTACCACTTTGCCCACTTCTGCGTGATTTTTTTTATGTGAAATAGGCTGCTGCACTGTCATTATAGCGTCCCGGCGGGCTTCCATAATGTCTGGCGGCAGTCGATCGGGTAAGTTATAGGCAGGCGTTCCCTCCTCTGGGGAAAACGTAAACACGCCTACATGATCGAATTCATGTCGCTGTACAAATTGTAGCAAATGATCGAAATGTTTTTCCGTTTCTCCAGGAAATCCAACTATAAAAGTTGTTCGCATTACCGCATCGGGTAGGGCTGTTTTAATTCGATCCATTAATTTATCGTTTACTCCTGCCTGCCAGGGTCTATTCATAGCCCGTAAAACTTCGGGATGGGAATGTTGCAGAGGCAGATCTAGGTAGGGTAAAACGTTAGGCGTTTCTTGAATAGCGGCTATAACTTTGGGTGTTAATCCGGTAGGATAGGCATAGTGCATCCGAATCCAAGGAACATCGACTTGCCCCAAAGCCCGTAGGAGTTCGGCTAGTTTGGGTTCGCCATAGATATCTAAGCCGTAATTAGTAGTAATTTGGGAAATTAGGATAATTTCCTTAACTCCTTCTGCGGCTAGTTGTTGGGCTTCGGTGACGATCGACTCAATGGAACGCGATCGCTGATTACCGCGTAGATGGGGAATAATGCAAAAAGCACAACGATAATCACAGCCTTCTGCTACCCGTAGATAGGCGACGCCTTCGGTGGTAGTACGGTAGCGAGGGATAGTTTCATCGGCGATATAGGTAGGTGAAGGAGTAACTTCTTTAACGCGATCGCCTGCTTCTACTCTTTCTATGACATTAACTATTTTGTTATAGTCTCCAGTTCCGACAATGGCTACTGCTTCAGGTATTTCCTCTAGGAGTTGTTCCTGGAAATGTTGGGCCATGCAGCCGGCGATTACTATTTTTTTCTTCGCTGCTGCTAATTCTACCAATGTTCGGACTGATTCTTCTCTTGCGGCTTCTATAAAACTGCAAGTATTGACTATTACATAGTCGGCTAATTCTTCGTTGCTGTCTACCTGGTAGCCTGCCTGTACTAACAAGCCCAGGATATGTTCGGTATCAATGCGATTTTTTTCGCAGCCTAAATGAGAAATGGCAATGGTTGGCTTATTGGCCATGAATTATCTAAATTGATAAGATATTGTTTTGCCTTTGTTATATTACATTAATATAGGGTAGAAATTGCTCTATTGGGGAAATTTGGCGATTTTAAATATTTTTCCTTGGCCAGAATTCCGCAAATTAATGATTTACTAGGCTGATTTCTGTTAAATAAAGGAGTATAAAGCCATGCCATCCGATTTAGATCGTGGAATTATGAAATTTAAAGGGGCTGATAACCCAACTGCGGTAACAGTCTCGGCGGTGGTGATTTTGGGTTCTATTGTGTTTTTGGTTTTGTGGGCTATGAAGGCAGCATACACTTTAGGCTAATTGTAAATAGGTTTGTAGCTAATAATTGTTTAACTTTAAATTTTGTTGACAATTCCCAACTAATAGACCCATTTAAAATTTAATTTGTCCGTTTTTAGGATTATTGTATTAGATAAGACGCGATCGCGTCTTTTTTATTGTAATAATACTTTGGCTTCTCCGTTTAATTTAAAAAATCGGTCATTATTGGCATCATATACCCAGGCATTGATAATTGTTTCTCCTGGCGGTAAAGATGCCGGGGATATATCAACTGACCAGCCTGATTTAGTAAAGCGATTGTTTTTAAAGTATGCTGCTACATCAGGTCTTTCTATATTAATCTTTGCTATGGCAAAAAAATTTTTACTCTGATTATTAGTCAGAAAAACTACTTGGGGATTTTTTGTACTTTCTGGCAATATAGCCCAGCCTGTTATACTAAATCCTGTAATATTTTTATTTATTAATAAAGGGTTTTTACTAGATGCAGGTTTATCAATATTACCATAAGTTTGATTAGGCATTGGTAAAATTAAATTAGCATCTAAAGGAAATTCTCGAAAATATAATTTATCTAATATGTCTGCATATTTTTTTACTTCTTCTGCATCAGGATAAAGATTTTTTAGACAATTATTATAGGATTTATCTATATATTTTTCATTAAAAATGTATATATAATTTAAACAAGCTTTTCCTATATCTATATTTGTCTTAAATTCTTTAATATGGGTAAATGTAGCTATAGAATTAGATAGAAAAATTGCTAAAAATATTCCAGAAAAAACTCCATAAATACCTTTAAATATTTGAATGCGATCGCTGGGGTAAAGGCTGACAAAAAAGCGCAAAATTTGGATAAATGCTACTATTAACAGTAAGGAGTTAGTTGTATATCGGGATATCATTGCAAATTCTATGGGTAATGCCCCCCTACCTATAGTTGTCATTACCGCAAATAAACTCGAAAAAATACCCAAACACACCCAAGGGGTTAAATTTTGCCGAAATTCTAATCGAAAATGTTTAAAAATATACCAAGAAGTAGTAATAAAAAATACAGATATTAATAATCCTACAATAAAAGCAGCCCCAGGTTTTGCTACTACAGATAATATTGGAAAACCTAATAAATTTAAAGCAAAAAATAAACTATTAATAGGTTGTTCAAAGGGAATAATAAAACTAGGAGTATCAACAGGTTTATCATAGCCAATAGCATATATTATGGCAGAAACTATAAACAAAGTACCCCAAATATCTAGTTTTTCTTTATTAATATTATCATCTACATTATTAGGATTTTCTAAAAATGCTACTGCGGGAATTAGGGCTAACCATGTTAACAATCCTTGGGCAGAGGAAAAACTAGCAATAAAACATAAAATAGCAGCAATAATAACTCTTTTGTTAATTGACCATTGCTGAAAGGAAGTTAAGATAAAAGTAGCTACTACTAAACAAGTATTTATTAATTGATTAGCAAGCTGAAATCCCCATAGCCAATTTTCGTACTGCATGAGGGAGAAAATTAACAAACAGGTTAAAATAGTAGATATTTTAGCTAAAAAATTATCGGGTTTTTGCGTTTTTATTGATAATTTATATAGGGTAAAACAAGTTATACAGGCAAGAATAAAATTAAAATATAATTCATAACGAATTTTCCAGTTTGTCAGGAAAGCAAAACCTACAAATA
>CAWUOF010000490.1:0-3641 GCA_963923765.1 uncultured bacterium
GACTGGGTGAGGAAGTCTCGATCGGTCTGGATGATATGGATGCTGGACTGGGTGAAGAAGTCTCGATCGGTCTGGATGATATGGATGCTGGACTGGGTGAAGAAGTCTCTGAAACAGCGATCGGAGAATTCGGCGACGATATGCTGGGGGATGATATGCCTTCCTTAGATGATTCAGCCGCCTTTGCCGGACTGGATGAAACAGAATCCGATCCTTGGGCAGATGATAATGCGGATCTGTTGGATGAAGCTACTCACAATGCGTTATCTGAAGCTGCTGATTCCCTTGGTGATTTAGATTTAGCTGTTTCTGATCCATTTGGTGGAGATGATTCTGATCCTTTTGGGCAGTTGTCTTCCGATGGATTGCCTGATATGGATTTAGATGCTTTAGCAGGTGATGATCTTTTATCAGATGATGCTGATCTTTCTGCATTGTTGCCAGATTTTGAAGCTTAATTTATTTGGCATTTGATTTGGCATTGAACCTAGTTATTATAGGGTGCGTCAGACAAAAACTTTGTTATTAGTGAATTGCTGACGTATCCTATATTTGATGAATTGTAAGTATAAATTTCCATAAATAATGAAATAGAAAACCGGGGAAAATAATAAAAATATTGGGTAAAAATTGTGTTGTATAGAAGTGTATAAAAATAAAATAATCTGTATATAATATGTAAAATATTTGTTAATTTTAATAAAAGTAAGAAACATTATTTAGATATAAAAATAAATTATAAATTTTTATATAAAACTTGAATAAAATAGATAAATAAAGACTAAAATAGTTTTTAAATCTGAAGATAGTAAAAACAAAATTTTGCCAATACTGACTGGAAAGGAGACGATAGATGACACTGGCGAAAACAGAACCACAAGCCCTTGAATTTGAATGTGAAACAGGGAATTATCACACTTTTTGCCCGATTAGTTGCGTGGCTTGGCTATACCAAAAAATCGAAGATAGCTTTTTTTTGGTAATAGGTACTAAAACTTGTGGTTATTTTCTGCAAAATGCAATGGGGGTAATGATATTTGCTGAACCTCGTTATGCAATGGCAGAATTAGAAGAGGGTGATATTTCAGCCCAATTAAATGATTATGAAGAGTTAAAAAGATTGTGTTTACAAATAAAGCGCGATCGCAACCCTAGTGTGATAGTTTGGATTGGCACTTGTACCACTGAAATCATTAAAATGGATTTAGAAGGTTTAGCGCCAAAACTAGAAGCAGAAATTAATATTCCTATTGTAGTTGCTCGCGCTAATGGTTTAGATTACGCCTTTACCCAAGGGGAAGATACTGTACTCGCAGCAATGGCTGTTCGTTGTCCGGATAAAGCCCCAGAAGCGGAAAAAGAAGAACGTAATGCTATTCAAAAACTGCTGAATTTCGGACGGAAAAAAGAAGAAGTTGCCGCCGAAGAATCAGAATTTGCTAATCATCCTCCTTTAGTGCTATTTGGTTCTTTACCAGATCCAGTGGTAACTCAACTTACTTTAGAATTGAAAAAACAAGGTGTTAAAGTTTCTGGCTGGTTGCCTTCTAAACGTTACACTGAATTACCTGTTTTAACAGAAGGTTATTATGTAGCTGGAGTTAACCCGTTTCTAAGTCGTACTGCAACTACTTTAATGCGTCGTCGTAAGTGTAAATTAATTGGCGCACCATTCCCGATCGGTCCTGATGGTACTCGCGCGTGGATTGAAAAAATTTGTTCAGTGTTTGGAATTCAACCACAAGGTTTAGCAGCAAGAGAACAACAAATTTGGGAAAGTTTAGAAGATTATATCAAGTTAATTCGTGGCAAATCGGTATTTTTTATGGGAGATAACTTGTTAGAAATTTCCCTAGCCCGTTTCCTAATTCGCTGCGGTATGACTTGCCCAGAAATTGGTATTCCCTACATGGATAAACGCTATCAAGATGCAGAGTTAAAATTCTTGGAAAAAACTTGTCAAGAAATGGGAGTACCAACACCAAAAATTATCGAAAAACCTGATAATTATAATCAAGTTCAGCGTATTTATGAACTAAAACCAGATTTAGTTATTACTGGCATGGCTCATGCTAACCCCTTGGAAGCAAGAGGTATTAATACTAAATGGTCAGTGGAATTTACCTTTGCTCAAATTCACGGCTTTACTAATTCTCGTGATATTCTGGAGTTGGTCACTCGTCCTTTACGTCGTAATAATAACTTAAAAGAGTTGGGATGGGAAAAGTTAGTCAAGGAAGATTCTAAAATCTAGGGGCGCTAAGAAAAAATGGGTACATTTCAAGATTGTAAAAAGGGTTTTTTCTCAGGTTTTACAATTTTGAAATGTTCCTAAGATATAAAGTAATATAAATAATTTAAATATCTGCAAATAATTAATTTTAAATAATAAAAATAAATTTAGGATAAATAATAGTAACTGTCACCCTATAGTTAATATTTTAGTAGAGATTGGAAATTTTAAAATAATTTTTATAGAAAAATAAGCCGATCGCGCCTATAATCTAAGCTAAAATTGCCAAAATTAATTTTTCTTGGCTAACTAATTGATATAGGTTGATAAAATGCATCGAATTCAGCATTTAGCGATCGGTTTAAAAACTTATACCCAAAAATGGTGGAATGCCACTTTTCAGGCAGTTTCTTCCCTGTGGGTAAAAATATTTAACATTCCGACAAAATTTCATAATAGAAATAAATCCTATAATTTGGGCCAAAAAATCTTTCCCAAGCAAAATTGTATTATTACCTTAAAAAATTATCTTAGCCACCAAGGGAAAAAAAAGCAAAACAATTTAATCACGGTTTTTATCACTTCAAAAACTTACTTAAGTAAGCCATTAACACAAAAATGGCAAAATTTCATTATTAAATATTGTAAAACTCTATTTATAAACATTTTAAAAATTTGTGGGCGATGTATATTATTTTTTGTAGATATATTTGAAAACCGCCGCAAAAAAAATCAATTTCAACAAAACAAACAGAAACTAAAACAAATTGCACAAGAAATTAATCCGATTGTCCATAATCACCTACAACTACAAACACCTATAAAAAATTGGAAACCTCCAAAAACTTTAGCAGAAGTTTCTTTACCTGTTTTTATCCAAAAAGCTAATACAGCAACTAATATTTCAGAAATTTCTACATTAAATCGAACTGAAACTAACTCTAGGTATCACCTTTATAAAATTTATCCTCGTCGTCACCGTCGTCAATTTTCGGCTATATTATACTCAATAATTTACTATTTATGGATAGCACCTTTCATCTGGTTAATTTCTACCACATTGGTATTAGCGCCACCCACTCCAGCTAATCCCCGTCTGCGTAATGCTGAATCAATAGAAGATCTTAATCAAGCGCAAGATTTATTACGTAAGCAATTAAAACAATTTGCTAATGCTGTAGATTTAAAATCAGTTAGAAATTCTTCCCAATATCAAATAGTGTTTCAAAAATATGGTAATTTATTGCAAGATTTAGAAGCTGTCGAGGGAAGAATAAAAATAGAAAATATAGCTAAAGATAGTTTAAATAAAGCTAATGATTTTACACAAAAAGCAAATAATTTATCTAAAATTGAGCATAATTCTGTTGAGAGTAAGCAGCAAATTTATGCACTGAGAAAACAAGCA
>CAWUOF010000491.1:0-3629 GCA_963923765.1 uncultured bacterium
ACAGCCCCTAAATATAAAATAGAAACTACTTCCAAATAACAGGTAATAAAAAACAGGCAAAAGGTAATATAAAATAGGCAACAAAAACAACAAAACTATACCATCTACTATTTCCTATTGCCTATTTTTTGTTACTATTCTACCCGATCGGACTCGTAATAACCCTTAATTTCTGAGTTATAAAATAATCCTTTTGATGGAGACTTTTGAAAATATTCCCAAGTTTCCGACTCCACATCATAATATTGATAAACCGAACCATTATTAAATTCTATTTGTAATATTTGTTCTTCTTCATCATAACCGATCGCTTCTGCTATAGATGAATTTATCGGCAGCATTGGGATTTCTCCATCTGTTATTTCCTCAATACAATCTATTTCATTATTAACAATATAGTCTAATTGTTGCAGTCCATGATAGGCAGCTTCCGGGGCATTTATTTCGATATATTCCATACTTTCACCGCGATCTATTACCACCCCTAAATTACCGTTATTATGCCCGATCGCCACGATATTACTTAAATCTATTTTGCTTAATTTCATTGCTATTTCCCTTAAAATTTATGCTGGGTTTTCCTGATATTTAAGTCCACCAAAAATATCAGGCTAATTCATCTATGTTGAATTTTACATCAACATAGATAACAAGTCAAGGGTTTTGCAGTAAAATTTCAATAAAACTTCTATTTTTTTAGTTAAACCATATAGGAACACCAATCACTCCAACTACCCGCATAGAGTTTAGCGCCCTTAATTCCTGCTATTTCTAAAGACAGCAAATTAACACAAGCAGTCACACCGGAACCGCAATAAACTATAATTTCTTCTGGATTTGCCAAATTTTGCCAGCGTTGCTGTTGCTCTGCTACTGAAAGTACTTTGCCGTCGCTATTAGTTACATCCTGCCAAGGATAATTAACTGCCCCAGGAATATGCCCCGCTACGGGATCTATAGGTTCGTATTCTCCCCGATATCGTGGCGCTTCGCGGGAGTCTATTAGGGCAACTTCTGGCAAATCTTTCCGTGTTTTTACGGTGTTTATATCTATTACCCAGTCGGTACGCACTTGGGGGATAAATTTACCTGTTTTGGGTGCCGGTATGCCATCAGTGATGGTATAATCTGCTTTTTGCCATGCGGCAAATCCCCCATCCATTAATGCTACTCGATCGTGTCCTAAGTAGCGCAATAACCACCATAAACGGGAAGCAAAAGCGAACCGAGAATCATCATAAGCCACTACAAAAGTTTCTGGAGAATTTATCCCTATTTCTCCTAATTTATTTGCTAATTTATCTATATCTGGTAAAGGATGTCTTCCTCCATGTTTGCCAACCGGACTAGACAAATCTTCATTTAAATGTAAATAATAAGCACCGGGAATATGGCTATTTTTATATTTTTCCCTACCTAATTCTGGCTCGTTTAAGGAAAAACGACAATCTACAATTACTACTTGTGAATTTTCTAAATTTTCTCGTACCCAGGTAGTAGAAACGATAAAAGGTGTGTCAACCATATCTAAAAAATTGTAATCAAAAAATATAGAATTTTTCTATTTTAGCAGTGAAGTTGTGCCAAATATATTACAAATTATTTACAAGATTATCTTTTGAAATCAAATTAGGCTATAGCCACTACAACAACAGATAAAAGTTAAAAAGTATATTGACCCGGTTTTTGGGAAAACCGGGTCAATTCTTAGGGTTTTTTGCTGTAATTTTCGTTAGCTAATCTTTTATTCATCAATACGACTAGGAAGCCCTAACACTGAGCAAGGGAAATTATGACCTAGTTTTTTTACAATTGCATGATTAGCAGAATTGCAGCCTAAAAATAACAATGTTGCCGCTTCTGCTTCTACAACTTTTCGCAATTCCGCAGCTACACAGCCAAAGCGGAGATGGGCTTTAAAAGATCCTCGCCATTCTTCTGCTAAACAGCGTGCTTGCCAAAGAATATGATCTGCTTTTTCTAAGGGATCTACTGATGTTATTTGTAATTGGGTAGGTTTTAAAGCAGCAACAGTAGAGCCAAGTCGGGGTAGAGAATGGGTTAAAACCGATGTAACAGATTTTGAGCCAAATATTTGTATATTCTCTAATGGCATTTGCTCGATCGCAGAGTTATTTTTATTTTTATCATCCGGAGTAAAAATATCCGTAGGAGTGCTTTTTTGATGTTCATCTAAAACATAAACTACTTGCACTGTTACTTCTTTTTGACTTACTAATCTGGTTTGATGAGCAATCCACAGGGTAATATCTAATGCTGTTTGACTTCTAGGAGAACCGTTATATCCTACAACTAAATTAATCGATTTTGCTGCTTTTGTTCCTTTAAATGGAGAGTGTTTTGGCTCTGGCAGCAAGATCATTTGCTCTGTCAAGTTATCTCGCCCCATTGCGCTTTGTAGACGCGCTAACATTGGCTTGATATTCACAGCTTTAACCTCTTTAAAATGAAATGTTTTCGATCGAATTTGGGAACGATTAAACACTAGAATACTATCTATCTGCTATCGTTCCGGATTAGGTGACAAGATCTATCGATTGGTCAATCTTCTCGTCTTAAGTAAAAATATTGATGCAGAAGATCTAAAACTAGATTTTACAATTTGTAATATTCTTTCAAGTCCCGCAAGGCGTAGAGAGTCGCTGCCGTGATAGCTTGCGCTTCACTCGTGGATGAGGGAAAGAATTTTTTAGTATTTCTTCTATTCTAACAGCACAAGTGTTCATCATCAACATAATTTACTCTGATGTTTAAATTGTTTTATACCTATTCTGGGTAATTTTCATCATTGCTTATCTATCGTTTCTAATTACCCTGTCAATTCGCCCCACTTCAGCCCATCTACTATTTCCTCGTAATAATACTGAGATTTATCTGCTGGGGTATTGACAAAGTTTGACTCGCAAATTTTGCTTAGTATTATCATCACTTTATTGTATTTTTGACTAGCTGATATATTTATCTGATGTGCTTAAGTTATATATTGACAAACTTTTATTAGCTGAGATAATCGCCTTGGTGCATTAGTTATAACAAAATTTGAGGTTTTCATAGTTAGTAACATTGTTGTTTTAGTAACATTGTTTTTTGGTTTTGGTGAGCTTTTGATATTTTTTAAGGAACTAATGCTCTTCTGCTTTACATAATTTATAACATAACTATGTGTATAGATGTTGTAGTTATAATTACATTATTTACCATTATTTATTAAATTATAGATCGCTTATTCCCCCTATATAATCATTATTTATTACACCAATAATTAGTAACTATTATTTGGGTTGCCCAGGAAATACCCCTTTTTTTATTTTTATCCACAAAATATAATCAGATAGATTACACGAACTTTTTCTTTTTTCAAGTTTGATTTGGTAAATTCATCTCGACTGGTCTTTTTGTAACTTACGTTATTAATTTAACATTTTATATATTTTTTGTCAACTATGATAATCTTTTCCATCACCCCGATTTTACATTTATTAAAAAAAATGGGAGTTTTACTCTCCCATTCTATCCTACATTAGGAAACGAATCTTTACATAGAATGCTGAGGCTATTAATTGCTGTCTCTTATACACATCTGACGCTGCCGACGATACTCCTTGTGT
>CAWUOF010000492.1:0-3622 GCA_963923765.1 uncultured bacterium
TCAATAATTTTAGTTGGATATTAATTAATTTTTTCTGTATAATAATTATATTAAATTATTTATTTTTTCTGTATTTAAATATATAAATTATGTCTCTAAATTTAACTTTTATTGTGCGTCATAGTACATATTTAAGCAATATAATTAATCCTTGCAATTCTGATGCTATATACCCAATATATAATTATTCTTTTTCTGATACTTATTTAAGTTAAATATTTGATTTAATTCAAGAATATTGAACAATTTTAAATGCTATTTTTATGGTTTTTTTTAATCTTGCCAAGGACTGTATTTAACATAATATTGAAAATATTTTAAATATTATCATTACGATATAAAAATAGAAAATATAAGTTTTTTATGAGACTTAATCTAATTTTTCTTTATTATTTCTAATTATGAGATAAACTATTGAGAAAAAATTCATACAAATAATTTAGTCTGGTAAGGGATTTATTTTGATATTTGTTAGAACAATAAGTAATTAATGTTATAACAATAAATAATACGCAAAAATAATTATACATTATCGTAAAAATATGATATAATCAAAATTTTAAAATAATCAGGAGAAAAAAATGCGATTTATTAAAAATGTAACCTGGGATACAGCCAAATTACTAGAGAGAATATACAAACACAGTACACATTATAAATTTAGACAAAGATCGCATTGTATTGTATTAAGCTATAAAGGTAAAAATATACAGGAATTAATGGTAATTTTCAAGAAAGCAGAAACCCTATATATAACTGGATGAATAATTGGGAATCTCAGAGATTGGTAGGGTTATATAATCGCAAAGGTAGGGGTATAAAATCAACTTTTATCTTAGAACAAAAGCAGCAAATTCAAGAATGGTTAAAAAAGTCAGAAAAAGATTGGAAGAAAGTTTTAGAAAAAATCCAAAAAGAATGGGAAATTACAGTTAGCAAAGATACAAATAAACGAATTTTTACTATTTTGTTGATGAAATTGCAAAAGTGTGATGTATTAAACCAAGCTTTATTATGTAAAAACCAAAAAATTCAGGATAAAATTATTGAAGGACAAGAGAAAAACTTAGAAATAATCGGGGTGTCATCATATTTTACTCACATTAAATTCATCAAAATTATCAAAGTATTGATTAAATATGAATCGATAAAAATATATAATTACTCTAGTTGGGAGAATTTAGTTCAATACGGGGAAAAAGTTCTGGGAGAATCAGGCAAAAAATATACAATTAATTTTGCCTGATTTACTTTATGGCATTAAAGGAAAGGATAGATTGATCCTAGCGATCGGGACATATTTTCACAAGCCGCCAAAAATAGGACTAGAAATAATAACATAAGAGGAATTATAATACAAATAAATAACTATGACTATTATTTGTAAAAATTTGAGTTAAATGGAATATAAACAAATGGAAGGGTTGCCACGCGGAAGCGATGAAGAACTAAAAACAGGGTTAGAGCATCAGAAGGCCAAAAAGAAAGCTGATCAAGAATTGCAGTCTGAATTACAAAACTTGCTGGGCATGAGCAATAGAGGGGAAAAGGCAAGTCTGGCATTATGTAGAAGTGATACAAATGGAAAGATAACTTATCATAATTTAGCGTTTATTAATATTTATGGTTATACCATAGATGAATTAAATGCTCAGGGAGGGCTGATGGCACTGTTTGTCGATCGCCAACTAGGAGAAAAAATTATACAAAATAATGATAAAAATTTTACATTTTCTGGGAATGTAGAATTAATTCCAAAAAATGGGGAAGTAATAAATAGTAATTTACGGGCTAATTCCATATTAGATCAAAAAGGTAAATATGGGGGTTTAATTTGTATTTTTACAAATTTTGAGGAAAGTTATGTAGAAACTAAAGATTTGCTGCTAAATAAAAATATAGATAAAAATTCTCAGAATAATGATAATTCTAATTTAATAGATAGTTTACCAATAGGAATATTTACGGCAGATGATAAAGGAGAATTTTTATATGTAAATAAAAGATGGTGTCAGATAGCGGGAATAAGTCAAAAAGAAGCATTAAAAACCGGATGGGAACAGGCATTACATAAACAGGATAAAGTGCAAGTATGTGCAGAATGGTATAATTGTGTTAAGGAAAATTTATCGTATAAATCAGAATATAGGTTTGAGCGATCGGATGGAAGCATTAAATGGGTAATAGCGCAAGCAGAATTACAAATAAACGATCGCGGAGAAGTAATAGGTTATATTGGCACGATCGCGGACATTAGCGATCGAAAACAAGCGGATGATCAGTTATTACAAAATGCCTTGTACGACCCCTTAACAGAAATGCCTAACCGAGCTTTATTTATGGATAGGTTAGAATGTGCGTTAAAACGCGCGAATAAGGATAAACATTTATTTGCAGTATTATTTTTAGATTTAGATAGGTTTAAATTAGTAAATGATAGTTTAGGCCATATATTAGGGGATGAATTATTAATCGCAATTGCAGCTAGATTAAAAAAATGTATTCGTTCCGTTGATACGGTGGCTCGTTTAGGTGGAGATGAGTTTGCTATTCTTGTACAAAATATTAATTCGATCGATGATGCGGCGGATATAGCCGATCGCATTCACAAAAGTTTAAACGCACCTTTTAACCTGGGTGGACACGAAGTTTTTACCAGTGTTAGTATCGGTATTGCCATCGGAGGTTGTGATACTAATCAATATACTAAAATAATAGATCAACCAGCTAACCTACTTAGGGATGCTGATATCGCCATGTATCGAGCCAAAGCTTTAGGCAGATCAAGGCATGAAGTATTTATCCCCGAAATGCATACCTATACTGTCACACGGTTACATTTAGAAAATGACCTGCGGCGAGCCATTGAAAGAAATCACTTCCAATTATATTATCAACCTATAGTTTCCCTGGATACAGGGCGTTTAGCAGGTTTTGAAGCTTTAGTAAGGTGGCAACATCCAGAAAGAGGTTTTATATCTCCAGGAGATTTTATTGCGGTAGCAGAGGAAACTGGTTTAATTTTACCCATAGGTTATTGGGTTTTAGCGGAAGCTTGTCGTCAGATGCGCTTGTGGCAAAAGCAATTTCCTAACGCGCAAGAATTAACCATGAGTGTTAATCTTTCTGGTAAACAATTAAGGGAAGATTTAATTATTCAAATAGATACTATTTTGGCAGAAACCCAATTAGATACCCAGTGTTTAAAGTTAGAAATTACTGAAAGTGTATTAATGGACAATCCCGAGGCTGCCGCTGCGATTTTAAATCAACTTAGGGAAAGACATATCCATTTATGTCTGGATGATTTTGGCACCGGATATTCTTCCCTGAGTTATTTACATAAATTTCCGATTAATACTATTAAAATCGATCGCTCTTTTATTAGTCGTATTGGTAGTAATGATGAAAGCGCAGAATTAGTGCGATCGATTGTAATGTTAGCAAATAATTTAGGTATGTATATTGTTGCTGAAGGAGTAGAAACCCAGGAACAATTAATACATCTTTGGTCATTAGAATGTGAATATGGACAAGGTTATTTTTTCTCTAAACCTTTAGATAGTCAAGCAACAGCTTTATTAATAGCATCTTCGCCGCAGTGGTAATGGGCCTGTCTCTT
>CAWUOF010000493.1:0-3616 GCA_963923765.1 uncultured bacterium
TATCAATTATCAATTATCAATTATCAATTATCAATTATCAATTATTTAGCCCCATACCCCATGTCCCATGCCCAATTCCCAAAAAATACAATATTTAGACAATTAACTAGAAAATTAGTTAAAAATTAGGATTATTACCGATAATTAAAAAACTTATGTTGCCTAGCCAAAAATTGCGCCAATTCTTATCTCGATCGCAAATATTAGTGATTCCAGGAATTTATGACTGTCTCGGTGCTAAAATTGCCCAAGAATTAGGATTTGAAGTAATAGCCACCAGTGGGTTTGGTATAGCCGCTTCTACGCTAGGATTACCTGACTATGGATTTTTAACCGCAACGGAAATGTTATATAGTGTGGGGCGAATAGCGCGATCGGTAAATATTCCCTTAATTGCGGATATGGATACTGGATATGGCAATGCTTTAAACGTAATGCGAATAGTTCAGGAGGCAATACAATTGGGAATAGCTGGAATACTTTTAGAAGACCAAGAATGGCCGAAAAAATGCGGTCATTTTGAAGGAAAAAAAGTAATTCCAATGGTAGAACATATAGGTAAAATTCGAGCGGCAGTACAAGCAAGAGGCGATCGAGATTTAGTTATCATAGCTCGCACAGATGCCCGCGCCCCATTAGGTTTAACAGAAGCAATCGATCGTGGTAAAGCCTATATTGAAGCCGGCGCAGATATGCTATTTGTAGAAGCCCCACAATCAGTAGAAGAATTAAAAATAATAGCTGCTAATTTTCCAAATATTCCCTTAGTAGCTAATATCATCGAAGGCGGTAAAACTCCCCAATTATCCGCCCCAGAATTACAAAATCTAGGTTATAAAATAGCCTTTTTCCCCTTAACTGGATTATTAGCAACTACCCATATAGTGACTAATTGTTTACGTCAGTTAAAAACCGAAGGAACAACGGTTAACTTTAAAGATTTAGTCACCTTCAAAGAATTTGAAAAAATTATCGGAGTTCCTAAATATCGAGAAATGGAACAACAATTTACACCAGAAAATACAACATCCCAAATCTAAAGTAAAATCAATGATTGCTAAAATACAAAACTTTGATGCTGAACAATGGGTAAAAGTTCGCAGTTCCCTAGATGGTAATGCTAATTTTTTATATTGGAGTGGTTCTATTTATTCTTTTGTACCAGGAGAAAAAAGAAAACTACTATTTAAAATTATCGGCATGAGTGTCAGTAGATGTATTCCTCACCCAGAGGAAGGATGGGATTTTACATCTAGGGAATTAAACTATTATCTGGATGCCAATACAGGGGAAATTATCCACAGATGGGAAAATCCCTGGAATGGGGAAAATGTACCAGTAGTTCACGTTGCTAATAGTCCCGTACAAGGGTGGTTTAAAGGTAGTTTTCCCGCCGAAGTAGATGGAGAAAATACTACTTTTATTTTTGATTTATTTCCCACCTATCCTAACCCTTTAGCCGAGGAAAAATTTAGGGAATATAGCCCTAATTCTACTTATCAAGCAGCAGAGTTATTTAAAATTATTGTACCTACGGCAGATCTACATAATTCTGAGTTAGTATCTGTTTCTAAATTATTTGTAACCTGGGAAAGAATCGGCCCTTGGTTGCCTTGGATGAAAATGGGTAATCAACCAGGATATCTAATTTACAGTGCCACAGGTAAAAAAGTAAATGGTGTGAATGAGTTACCGGAATGGTTACAAAATGAAATTAATACTCGTTTGCCGTTGTATAAAGATGCACCACCAGCAAAATTAGAGACGGAAGATATTAGTTCCTGGTTATATTTTAAACAGCATTTTGATGCTTATTTAGCAGGGGAAACTTTTCCGATCGCCTCTCCCGAAGTATAAATAGGAAGTCTAAATATAGGGTGGGGAATTCCCCGCCCTATATAAAAATTAGTTATCTATTGAAGAAAAAAAATACCAGGCGCTTATAGGATAATTTATTTTTCCCTATGCCTTTAACAATGCAGAAGCTAACAAATTATCATTTTTTACACTAGCAAAAAGTTCTTGCCAGTTTTGACTGCCGCCATCATTATCACCTTGCTTGACTTCAAAAGTTAAATTACAAGCTTCAGGATATGTTAAAGCCTGTACACATAACTCAGCAATATCTTCCCGGCTAACTCTACCGCGAATATTATCACCTTGGTCAAAAATTAAATTTTTATTACCCGCTTCTTCTGTCATGGCACAAGGTCGGATAATAGTATAGGGAATACCACTAGAACGAATTGCATCTTCTCCCCGCAATTTCCAAGTTAAAATACCTCCCAATTGATCATTTAATCTCACGGCTGGGGGTTCTTCCTCTAATTTAATTCCAGGGCGTCCAGGACGAGTAACACCGGCGGAACTAACATGAATAAATTGTGGATAACTAATACCTCCTAAAGCTTTAATATATTCTATTTGTAATTGAAATAAACCAGGGGTAAATTTGGGATTAAGTGCCCCGTCGTATTCAAATTTACTCAGCATTAATTGAATAGAATAAACTTGGCTGGGGTCAAATTTGGCAGCATTGGGGAGAGTTTTTGCGCGAAAAACAGGAATTAAAGCATCAAAAGGGATGCGAATAGTCATCGGAGTATTATAAACCGTATCAAAGGAATAGCAGTAAGCCATACTATCCCATTTGGTTTCATTGCGAAGAATAAATTTATAGCGTTTTCCATCACCAATAACCCGCAAATCTATGGCATTATAATTAGATAAATCTAAAGGTGTATCAAAATTACGAGTACGAACAGAAACAAAACCGCCAGAGTTAGCAGTAGAAACATTACCGGAAAATACGGCGGAGTTATTAACTAAGCGAATGGTGCTTTCACTGACACCACCCATGACGATATCATCTACAGCGCCCCAAAGGTCTTTTAAATCTTGGGTAGTTTTGGTGAAATCAAATAACATTTTTTCGCCACCAATGCCGATCGAGGTTAATTGTTTACGGGTAGCGAGGAGAAGATTTTGAATGCCTTTGTATTCCACTAATTCTGGTATATCTACTACTTCTGGCATATAAAATTTAATGCCTTGATAGTATTTTTCGCGGTTTGGTGTATCGCCTTCTACTGGCTGTACCCTTGTACCAATGCAAGAAATTACCGCTTTTACATTCTGCATCACTGCGGGAGTTAATGTTTCAGGAATGGTAATATCTCCCTCGACAATTTCGGTTTTATTGCCGAGAATTTCCCGTGCTTTTTTAGCATCTCGTACTAGCGATCGTACCTGATAACCCCGCGCTATAAGTCGCTGCACTACTCGCTTACCTACTCCACCAGTAGCACCAGCTACAAGAATAACTTCTGGCATTTTTTTCTCACTTATGTTATTGTTGAGTGCTAAAATTTTTTGCAACCAGCTAATATTACCTATAAACGGAATTACACCAAAATAGGCCAGAGTTCGAGTAAACCTGCCTGCATCCCATGAAGCGGTTTTGTTATCACTCATTGGTTTTTCCTCAGTATATCTTAATTAATCTTAACAAATTTTTATAAAAAAAGCAGATGTCTATCATAAAACTTGCAGAGCCAAGGATTACCTGATTAAATTTGACATTTGCAGTATATATCTATAGGAAAATCCAATATAT
>CAWUOF010000494.1:0-3574 GCA_963923765.1 uncultured bacterium
GGAAAGGATATAGAGAGTAGTTTCTAATTCTCGCGACTTCGAGATATAGGTATAACGGCTGATTTGAGGGGCAAGATATCGCCTATCAATTCAACACAAAAGTATCATGAAATTGTCCGATTAAATGATGTGTTATGCAGCGATCGCTTAATAATTCTTAAGGATATCGCCGATAACCTCTATGGACTAATTAAGGAAAAGTTTAGAAGCGCTCGCCTTAAAATAAACTTTACCCGTTCACCGGATGTTCACTGGACACTTTAAACTAAAAGCGATCGTCCTGTTTACCATAGAAATTTAGGCGATCGCTGAGAAAAAACTTCACTCGTTCACTGAAAGTTCACTGGATGTTCACTGAACACCTTTTTAGTCCACAAACTGAAAAGCGATCGCCTTCAACAATGGCCAATTTTTCCCATTAACCACTGATTGTGGTCAAATTATTTCTTTGTATAAAGTTGGCAGTAAATCTAGTAAGTTAAGTTGATAAAAATATTGTATAGGAGATGTGTTAACTATAACATTAAGCATGATTTAAATCCTCTATTAAATCAGATTCATTTAAATTAAAAGTATCTACTCCATATTCTGCTAATTTAGTTAAAAATAGAGGTTTAGGAATACCGGAAAGTTCAGCAGCAGCGCCCGATGAAAGTTTACCTAATTCATATATTTTGATGGCACTTGTTAACAGTATTGTTACAATTTGTCGATGTGGTAAGGGCGGTTATTTATATTTTCTGTTAATTATATATTCAATTCTCATAACCCGGGTTTTTGAAAAAACCGGGGTCATTGGTGCGATCGCCTTTAGGGAATTTGTCGATGTGGCAAGGGAGGTTATTTATATTTTCTATTAATTATATATTCGATCGCATAACCCGCCCCTAAAGGAATTGACTCTTGATGACAAATTAACTACTACGGTTTTTCGGTTTCCGATGATGATTTTGGGTTTGATTCGGTGTTGTTTGTATTAGGGGCGATGGATGTGGCAACTGGTTCGCCTAGTGTTTCTATATCTAGATCTAAACTTGGTGTAATTGCAGGTTTAGATTCTTCTTTTTCTAAAGGTTGTGCTTTTACATCAATGATTTTTTCTTTGGCTTTATCGGTTATATCTTGGGCTGTTTCTGTTACTTTATCGGCGATATTATGCATACCTTCTTTGGCTGTTTCTGTGACTTTTTCCGCCATGTTATGGGCATCTTCTTTGGCTTTTTCTACGGCTTCTTTGGCTTTATCTCGTACTTGTTCAGTGATGTTATGGGCGCCTTCTTTGGCTTTTTCTGCTACTTCTTTGGCTTTGTCTTTTACTTGTTCGGCTATACCTTTTGCGCCTCGTCTTAAGCCTTCTAAATCGATTTTATTTTTAGCATAATCTTCGCGAATTATTTCTGCGGCTTGATGGAGTTTTTCTTGTAGTCCTTCCGCGTATATTTGGGGATTTTCCAGAATATTATCAGCTACAAATACTCGTTTGTTGGTAATTTTAATAATAAATGTGGGGGCAAATTGGTAAATACTATCGATAACTCCTCGCCAGCCTTTAGAAATATAGAGATAATTAATTATTTCTCCGGTTTTATTGTCTATTACGTAGTCTGTTATTTTTCCGGCTTGATTACCTGAATCAGTATGTACTTCACGGCCAATTAAAGCTATTAATTGATTTGGTTTATCTGCTTGGACATCGGGATTAAAATTTACCATCATGCTATCATCGCCGATGCTTTTTATTTGTTCCCAGGTAAAGGTGTGTTTTTTCCAGGATAAAAGACTGGCTTTGCAGGTAAAACCTACTATTTTGTGGGTTGTGGTATCTAACCAGATATCGTCTACATAACCTATTTCTTCTTTGGTGTTGTTATCGATGACTAATTTATGAATTAATTCGCTGCGTTTAAGGTTTTTTTGTGGTTTGTTCATATAAAAAATCCTTAATTGTTTTTGTTATGGTTTAGTTTAGCAAAGTTTATTATTTGGTAGGTTTAGGGATGCGCCCTCAACCCAGGGTTTTTGATAATTTGATAAGGGTAGGTAATTAATTTTTATAGGCGAGGCGAAGGCTTTGGATAAGGAGGAGGATGGAGGCGATCGCCATTAAGCCACCCCAAAACCAATAGGGTAATAGTAATTCTTGGGCTATTTGACCGGAGTCGGAGTATATTTTGTTGCCGTTGATAATGACAGAGTTAATAAAGAGATAATTTATTTGGTGAAAGGTGCTAATACAGGCTTGTACTCCTAAAAATTGTACAGTAAAACCCTGTACCCAAGTGGGAGTTTTTAAAGCTATTCCCAGGATAATTAAACCTAGTAGGGGAATAGCGATGATTCCGAAAATTGATCGCACCCAAATTAATGTGGAGATTAATAGTAAGCTACCGATAAATAGTAAGCCAAGACGGGCTGTTTTAAAGCTACGGCTGGCTAAAATTAAAGCCGCGCCTGCGATCGGGGGTCCCATAGGGCCACCTGCGGCTACGAGGGCGCGGCCTAGAGGTCCTAAAATCACTGCACCGCTATGGGATGCTATACCTGATCCATTGGGATAAATAAGTAATTTTTGAAAGTTACCTCCCAGCAGAATTGCCGTTAAGCCGTGTCCCATTTCGTGAAACCAAGTAGCTAGAATGGTAAAGGGATAGAGAATATAATTTCCCCAGGGTATTTGCCACAGGAATACGGTAGTTATAGCTGCGGCTATTAACCAGGTTAATCCCATTTTTTCTTGGGTGGGAATATAAGGATTTTGCCATGACTTATCGTTATCTGTGTTTAAGTTGATCATGGGCAAGTTTCGTGGGGTTCTGATATGGTGATATCTGGATCTGTTAAATCTGACTCATGGGCATTAGCGCCGATGATATTAGGCCAGATAGTTTTTATTGGTTGTTTGTTTGTGTAAACTTGAATTTGTGGCCCCGATCGAGCTAGTTGGAAAATGATGCCATTTTCTGCTGGTATTTTGCTGATACGTTTGCCATCTATATAGGTGCCATTAGTACCTAAATTGCTTATTTCCCATTGAGTATTATTTATACGCCGAATTTCTACATGGTGTCGAGAGACTACAGAACTATATAACACCACATCATTTTCAGACGATCGCCCGATAGTGATAGCTGAGTTATTCTCAAAAGTCCAACTACGAACGGGTGTAGACTGGCGAGGATGTAAAAGAGTAAGAGTAATCACATTGTTGACCAATAATTATGTAGATGCCACCTGTATAGGCTAGTTTTAATTCCAGCCTAAGATATTTGAAATAGAAATGTCATTAAGTCGCCTTTACCTAGAGAAATGCGATCGCCTGTGCGTAGGCGGTGACGATTTCCTCTGGGTAAAGGAAAGTTATTAATGTAGGTACCATTGGAACTACCCACATCTTCTATATAGTACCCATCCCCTTCGACTCGAATATCGGCATGAATACGTGAAACTATTTCGGAGTGAGAAAACCCTGATACATCTATATCTGGCGGTACTCTATCATTTGGTTTACCTATATGAATTACATTAAGATGTTCAGGTAATTCTATTTCATTATTACTTTGTACATGGAGTAATC
>CAWUOF010000495.1:0-3574 GCA_963923765.1 uncultured bacterium
CTTGATTCCAGGCAATCGGTTAAGTAAATCTGGTTGTAAGTTTTGACTAGCCTTTTTTAAGTTAAGTTCCTAGATATTTATTGATTGTCTTTTTTTAGTAAACCTATATTTAGCTATATATAGTTTTTAACAAAACTATTCGGTGATCGTGCGCGATCGTCTAAGTCTATATGTGTTTATTTGCGATCGCTTAAATTTCACAAAATCTTTATGATTATAAATATTTTGGCCATTTTTAGAAAAGTTTGTGAAATCTAAATAAATTTTATGCAAAATTTCTTAATAAATTTACATTTACCCCTTTAATAAATTTAATCTAAAGGTTATTCTATATAGAACGTTAAATTATCAGGGCTTCTTAAGAAAAGGGTATCTTCCACAATGGACAAAATTCTAATCAAAGACTCCCAATCTGGTATATCTACAATTTCTGTGCAAATTCAACGCTTGGTTGAAACAAAGCAATGCCAGGGCGGAGATTTGCACGAGGCTCATTTAGCTAGACTCAATCTAAATGGTGCAGACTTAAGCGGAGCTAAATTATTATTTGCTAATCTAAATAGTACTCAACTGAGAGCAGCAAAATTAATAGGCACCGATTTATGCTTTGCTACCTTAGTTGCTGCCGATCTAGTGGATGCAATCATCATTGGTGCTGATCTTAAAGGTGTTAATCTATTACAAGCTCAACTCCAGGGCGCTAACTTAAATGGAACCGATTTAGGTTTTAGTAATTTAGTCAAAGCCAATTTAAGCCAAGCCAATTTAAATGGAGCAATATTAGATGGTGCTAATTTAATTGGCGCTAATTTAATAGCTGCTAATTTAGTTGGGGCTGATTTAGAAGGGGCAAATTTTGGTCAAGCTACCCTAAGAATGGCTAATTTGTCTAATAGTAATTTAAGTCATGCTCGCTTAGTAAATGCAGATCTCACAGAAGTTAATTTCAGTGGAGCTAATCTTACTAATGCTAATTTGGTAAATGCTAACCTAGCTGGAGCTAATTTAACAGGAGCTAACCTAACAGGAGCTAATTTATCAGAAGCTAACTTAGAAGGAGCGATATTAGATGGAGTTATCGGCCTTTATCCAGCACATCAAGCTGCTATTAAACCTGCCCCAGAAGTTCCGCAACGCAATCTCTTACCATCCCATATAAATTCTGAGTTCAGAATCCCTTATCGTCCCAAACAAAATTCCCTGGCCAACATCAATTTTAGCTTACCTCTTTTAAAGGTAAATTAAAAAAATAACTACTCTGATTTTTTCAACAGGATAATAACAAAGGAAAACATGATGTGCAAGCCTAAATTATTCGATAAAATAGGATGTTTTTTTCAGCATCCTATTGGAAACCAACCATAATATCTTGATTTTGGTATTAATGAGTTGGTAAATAAATGATCTTCTTGTGGTTTAATCTTTGTCTCATATTCATCAGGTGCATTTTACATCAAATTTAATATCTTAATATCTTAGGAAAATATCTTAAGAAAATATCTTAGGGAAATTGTAAATACAGTATTCAGCCTAGATATAAATTATTTTACTGCTAAAAAATAATAAGAAACTAATCTTTCAATTTTGTTTATATCGGTTTAATATAAAATTTAATGTATTGTGAATGGTAAATTTAGGAATTAAAATTAATGTATAGTGACTTCAATATCGAAACAATGAGCTAAAATGCGATTCGGTTTTTGATAAGTAAAAAGCAACCAGATTTTTTCAAAAAACCTGGTTGGGTTTAGCATGAGAAATAAATGCCAGGTATTATCCTACTTAACTCATTCTTATTTAAGATAACTATAAATTAATGTAAATTAGTATCCCAAATAGCTATATAAATTCGATCGCTATTGTTTCTTTCAATTATGCCAGCTACTTTACCGCGACGAAAAACATATTGATTTGATTTTCTCTGGTGAATTTTATCTAATTCCTGCAAAATTGTCTCAGAATTACTATTTCCTAACATACCATTTACAGTTACTTGCATTTGCAGTCGATCGACTGATTGACCAAAAGATACCTCTGTTTGGCGCAAAATTCCCGTATTTTGATCATAAATATAACCTAAAGTAATCCGATTTGGTTCTAAATCATAAATTGCTGTACGAGTATTGGGCCATAAACCTTTATTAGTTTTAGTTGGTTCCCCCAATTTGGCTTTAATTTCTTTTTCAGAGGTACCAATAGGATAGCCCGGTATTGTTGTCGGTATTGTTTTCACAGTTTCCGAATTTTGCGGAGATTTGTTTTCATCTGATGGGAATATGGTTTTATCTGGTGGTAAACTTGGTTGTACTTGGATTTCTGGTGGTTTTGGTGTCGCAGTAACTATTGGGGTGTTTGTCGGTGTAATTGATATTTTTGGTGATTGTTTTGGTATATTTTTAGGTATATTTTTAGGTGGATTTTTAGGAGTCTCGGCAGGAATAGGAGTATTAGGAATATGATAATTTTCTACAGAATTAGGTTGATTTAATTCTGTATTGTTAGCAATAGGTGTATTTTCGGTTTGTAAAGGTTTATTGAGGAAAAATGAAGCTAACGCAATAGTAATACCTGTGGCGATCGCGATGATTATTCCCAGAAATACCAAACTGAAATTATTATAATTATTATTATGACTATAATTATTATTTCCATCGGGTATCAATGCAGGCTGATGATAATGGGGACTTACTGGCATAGTTTCCCCTTGAGTAGCAGGAGTTACTACGGCTGGAGGTGGCGTTATATTTTGAGAATTGGATAATAAATTAACTGCTGAATTTGGTAATAAATTTAACCAGGCATCTACTGTAGTCGGTCGATCGCGAATTTCTAAAGCCATTCCCCGCATTACAGCTTCATTTATTCCATAACTTAATTGTGGCTGTAAATCTTTTGGAGTAGGCATCACAGATCGATCGCGAATAGTAGCAGCCACAGGAATTTGGGCAGTTAATAAAGTATAAAGAGTTGCGGCTATTCCGTAAATATCAGTAGCCGGAGAAAATTTCCCTTCGGGTAAATACTGCTCGATCGGTGCATACCCATCTGTCACCATATTAGTATGGGCTTGGGTAAAATCTGGGTTAAATTCCCTAGCAATTCCAAAATCAATTAGTATAACTTGTAAAGTATCTTCATGTAATAAAATATTTTGGGGTTTAATATCCCGATGCAATAAACCTTTTTGATGTACTAACTTTAAAGCCTCTCCTATTTGGCGAATATAATTAATTGCAATAGCTTCACTCAGGGGTTTATTTGGCAATACCACATTTGCTAAATTTTTTCCAGGAATATAATCCATGACCATATAAGGTAAGCCATCTTCCAGAAAAAAATCATTAACTCGCACAATATTAGGATGCACACATAACGCTAGTCTCCGGGCTTCATCCTGAAATTTACGCTGAAATTCCCTAAAATTAGGATGTTGTCGCAAAGACTCATTGAGGGTTTTAATTACCATCCGTTGCCCTAAGTAGGAATGGGTAGCTAAAAAAGTTATCCCAAAGCCACCCCTGCCTAATTCTTGTTCTATTATATATTTTCCTTCTTGCAAATTTTTGCCAATTAA
>CAWUOF010000496.1:0-3570 GCA_963923765.1 uncultured bacterium
TCCGGGCTTGGATGGCTCCTCAAGATCAGCCTCACGAGAACTTTATATTCCCTGAGGAGGTATTACCGCGTGGTAACGCTCTCTAATAGTTCCATGATGGCAGGAGGTCGCGACCAAGAATCCTCCGGCTTTGCCTGGTGGTCTGGTAACGCCCGTCTCATCAACCTATCTGGTAAGCTGCTGGGCGCTCACGTTGCTCACGCCGGCTTGATTGTATTCTGGGCCGGAGCGATGACTCTGTTTGAAGTCGCTCACTTTGTACCTGAAAAGCCCATGTATGAACAGGGCTTAATTCTATTACCTCACCTCGCTACTCAAGGTTGGGGTGTTGGCCCTGGCGGGGAAGTAATTGATACATTCCCTTATTTTGTGGTTGGTGTTCTGCACCTGATTTCTTCTGCCGTTCTTGGTTTAGGCGGTATTTATCACGCTGTACGTGGTCCAGAAGTGCTAGAAGAGTATTCCTCTTTCTTTGGCTATGACTGGAAAGACAAGAACAAGATGACCACCATTATTGGTTTCCACCTGATTATATTGGGTCTGGGAGCCTTTTTACTGGTGATCAAAGCTATGTCCTTTGGTGGCGTGTACGACACCTGGGCACCTGGTGGCGGTGATGTCCGCTTGATTACCAACCCCACTATTAACCCGTTGGTAATTTTTGGCTATTTGGTGAAGTCTCCTTTTGGCGGTGATGGCTGGATCGTCAGCGTCGATAACATGGAAGACGTGATCGGTGGCCACATCTGGATTGGTATTATCTGTATTGCCGGCGGCATTTGGCACATTCTCACTAAGCCTTTTGGCTGGGCTCGTCGCGCCTTTATCTGGTCTGGAGAAGCTTATCTCTCCTACAGCTTGGGTGCTCTGTCCTTGATGGGTTTTGTGGCTGCTTGCTTTGTCTGGTTTAATAACACTGTTTATCCCAGCGAATTCTACGGTCCTACTGGTGCTGAAGCTTCTCAATCTCAAGCTTTCACTTTCTTAGTCCGTGACCAACGCTTGGGTGCTAACGTGGCTTCTGCTCAAGGTCCTACTGGTCTTGGTAAATATTTGATGCGCTCTCCCACTGGTGAAATTATCTTCGGTGGTGAAACTATGCGCTTCTGGGATTTCCGGGGTCCTTGGTTAGAACCTCTGCGTGGACCTAATGGTCTTGACCTGAACAAAATTAAAAATGATGTTCAGCCTTGGCAAATTCGTCGCGCTGCTGAGTATATGACCCATGCACCTTTGGGTTCTATTAACTCTGTGGGCGGTGTTATTACAGATATTAACTCCTTCAACTATGTGTCTCCTCGTGCTTGGTTGGCTGCGTTCCACTTTGTCATGGGCTTCTTTTTCCTAGTTGGTCACTTGTGGCACGCGGGTCGCGCTCGCGCTGCTGCGGCTGGCTTTGAAAGGGGTATTGACCGTGAAAATGAGCCAGTACTGTCTATGAAGGATCTTGACTAATTAGTGTTAATGTTTTGCTTTGACTCATAATTAGTAATTAATTATTTTTTAAAGCTCCTGGTCATCAGGAGCTTTTTTTGTTTTGAATATTGAATAATAAGTAGCTTATGGCCATATAATATAATAAGAACTTTTTGCAATAGCTAAAGTTTGACCCGATCGAGCTAGATTTTTTTAAGTATCATGCCAAATCCTAATTTTACTAATCCCCTAACCTGGACACCTGAAGCTAAGGTGAAGTTAAAAAATATTCCGTTTTTTGTCCGTGCCCAAGCTAGAACACGCATTGAACATTTAGCACGGGAAACTGAAGACCAAATTGTGACGGCTGATATTGTGGAACGTGCGCGGCTAGAATTTGGTCAGTAAGTAAAAAATTTGTGAGTATTTGTGGGTAAAAATCAGGAGCCAGAATTATTGGAATTTTTTTAAATTTTAGATGTCTGACTCCCTTTTTGTGGTGGTATCTACCTAATAAAATATTGGCGGAAATATAATGGTTTTTTGGATTCGATCGCCTCTTAAATTTAGCTTTAATTTTCTTTAAAGCTGATTATTTTAGTTATTTGTAAAAATAATAAAATCAGATAAAGAGGATTTAGTATTACATACCTTTTCCACAGTCGCACTGGTTCTTGAGTTAAGCGAAAAAACCATTCTAAACCCGATCTTTGCATCCAGCTTGGGGCTTGGGAAATATTGCCAGCATGAAAATCAAAGGCTGCACCAACACAAATTATCGCACAATTTAGTCGATCGCCATGTTCAAATGCCCATTTTTCTTGACGGGGACAACCTAATCCTACAAATACTATCCCTGCTCCAGATTCTAAAATTTCTTTAGTATATTGATTATCTTCTTCGGCAGTTAACGGGCGAAAAGGTGGCGAAATTACTCCAGCAATCTGTAAATCTGGGTATTTCTTTTTTAAGTTTTGCTGTAAATTAATTAACACAGATTCTTGGGAACCGTAAAGAAAGATGCTAATACCTTCAGCAGCAGCTTTTTCACAAACGCGCAACATTAATGTTGGTCCGTAAACGCGATCGGTTAGTATCTTTTCGTCAGGCTGGCGGAGAATATTTAAAGCCCATCGCACGGGTTGGCCATCTGGAGTAACTATGGTAAAATTATTTAGGCGGTGTCCGTGACCGTCGGGTTCGAGATATCCTGTCATTATCCCGTGTACTGGTGTGGCAGCAACGGTACAAGTTTGTCGCTGTTTAGCACTTTGAATAATAAAATCTGTGCATTCTTGATAGTTAGTGCGACTAACTTTTATGCCTAACACAGATGTTTTTACGGGTGGTGTTATTACAATGGGTGATGTCATTTTTATTGATTGTTTGATATTTGTGATTCTGTTTAAATTGTTCAAATTGTTTAAATCAATACAATTTTATATGATGATAATTCAAACTATAGATCATAATACATAAAAATTCTAATTATCAATCATATTAAAAATTGAAATTTTACGGAATTCAGAAAATAAGCAACAGGGAATAGTAAAAATTTTGCATGAATTTTTAGTAAAAATTGATTATTATTTTTTATTTTTTGGCATAGGTTTAATAGCATTTATTTATTACTTACTGAGAGCTATTTTGTAAATTTCTATGATCTTTTGATAATTTTGTTCTGCTGTATATTTAGTTTCAAATTCATTTCTAGCTACCTGATGCATCTGAGTTAGTTTTGCTTGATGAGCGAGAGCATAAGTTACTTTAGCAGCTAGATCTGCTGGATTACCAGGAGTATAAAGCCATCCAGTTCGATCGGGTTCTACCAAGCTTTGGGCAGCACCTATATTGGCAGCAATTACAGGTGTTCCTGTAGCAAAAGCTTCAATAATTGTACAGGGTAAACCTTCGTACCACTCCGAGGGAAATACTAAAAAAGTCGCCTCTTTCATTAAAGCGTAAACCTGTGGTAAAGGTATTCTTCCTAGCCATTCTACTTGGGGAATTTTTTGGGCTGCTTGGGCTACTATATGGGATAAAGGGCCGTCACCTGCTATTTTTAGGGGTATTTTACCTTGCAGTTTTTCCCATGCACCTATTAGAGTGCTAATTCCCTTTTCCGGTGTTAGTCTGCCTACAAATAGAGCATAT
>CAWUOF010000497.1:0-3560 GCA_963923765.1 uncultured bacterium
GAGATGTGTATAAGAGACAGAGTAGAAATTATCGATCGCGATCGCTTTTTAGCCGCAGCTAAACAATTTAATCATGCTGCTACAGAATTTACTGATAAATATATTCAGGTTTATCTGCAAATAAAACAGTGGACAGAGGAACGGTTTGAAATACAATTAGAGTGCGATCGCGCGTCAGATGAACTGAAACAATGTACCTTAATTTCCCTTGATAAACTTATTATTGTTGGCCATCCCCAATCGGAAGTTAAAAAGTGTCTTCGCAAACGAAAATTATTAGCTTTTCTTGTTTCTATAAACCGCAACGATCGATATAGTCATTGGGAAATTTATCGCAAACTACATTTAAATCCCACATTTGGATTATATCGACTAACAGATGCTGATGGACAAGTTTATGCCTGTGCATTTAATCAAGATGCCTTGCTATTAGAAGCCATGAAATGGCGACTCAACCCTTGCAAAAATTCTACACCTTATATTCTTTAATACCATGACAAAATTTACTTTGTTGCAAACTTTACTGATTGAAACTTTGCCCGAAGATACAGATGCTATTTTGCGTTCATACATAGAAACGGTTTTGCCGGCAATGGAACGGGAATTTTCTCTAATTACTGCTTTAGGTGGTTCCTATGAAGGGCATTATCATAATTTAGTCAAGAAAGGCGATCGCAATGCTGAAGAAAAAGCACGACGTTGGGCAAATAAAGCCGATCAAGGCTTGCAAGTTCATGTTCTTAATGCCTTGTTAACTGCTTGGAATCTTAGTAAATATTTACCCGATGATTTACAACTGTCAGAAATTGAAAAACGTCTATTGTGTTTAGGAATAACTTTACACGATTACAACAAAGCAATTCAAGGTCAAAAAGAAGAAAATACACCGCCAAAAGCATCGGAAATATCCCAAATTTTACAAGTGTGCAAAACCTGGGGAGAAAAACTCAATTTTGATGCTTTTTGGCGTGATTGGCGTGAGTATTTACTAGATATTGCCTATTTAGCCCAGAATACGCAATTTAATGTCGGCAGTAATACGAATATCTTGAATTGGGAAATTGATGATTGTGAATTTAATATTGATGACGATCGTCGTTTAGATTCACCTTTGCGTCATCTATTGGCATTTGGTGATATTGCAGTACATTTTAACGATCCGGCAGATGTGGTGACTCAAACGGCAGGCGATCGCCTGCAAGACCATCTCTACTGGTTAGACATTGACAAAAAACTTGTTTACCATCGTTTAAGAGACTGTCGCGGTTTAATTACTAATCAAATTCACAATGCAGTAGTTAATTTTGTTGCTAAAATTGACTGGGAACCGATTTTATATTTTGCTCATGGTGCTATTTATTTAGCCCCTAAAAAACCTCAAATTCCGAATTTACCTGACATTCAAAATGCAATTTGGCAAAATATCATCAAAGGAGACGCAGCAAAAGATATTAAAGGACTTAATCAATATTTTAGCAGTGGTGATGTTGGTTTTGTCAGAGATGGTAAAGGTTTAAAAGTTGCACCGCAAACCTTAGAAATTTTTAGCCCTGGGGAATTAATTCGACAACTTCCTGATGTAGTTACAGCTAAAGTTGCTAATGCAAAAAGTCCAGCTACACCGAAACGACTAGAAAAGTTAGAAATTCCTGATGATGAGAAAAAATGGCTTTTAAAAACCGCCGATTTGCGGGCCGATCGCATTGCTGAATTTTTGATTTTAACCCAGAAAGAATTTTTTGAAGGATGTGATGAATATGCATCTCAAGTTCTCACCATGCTTAATTTACAAACAAAAATTACCCCAGAAGAAACAACCATACAATCTGGTGGTGTAAACTATGGTTGGTATCGCGTAGCTGCTGCTTATATAGCTGCCCATGCTACTTTAGATTTAGAACAAGTTGGGGAATTTTTAACAGACTTTAGCGATCGCCTTGTAACTTGGGCAGAAAACCAGAATTTACTCAAACAAAAAAGCAGCCCGACTCAAGCAATTTTTACTAGCTATTTATCCCAATATTTAGAAATTTGGGGTTTAACAGAATTGTCTAGCGAATTTGAAAATGAACTCGCTGCATATACTGTTGCAAAAGTCAATAATCAGCCAATTTGTTCCTTAAGTTCTGGTGAATTTACCGCCGAAGATCAAGTCGAATCAGTAGTTTTATTTAAACCTCAACAATATAGCAATAAAAATGCTTTAGGAGGAGGTAAAATTAAGCGAGGAATTTCAAAAATATGGTCTTTAGAAATGTTAATAAGGCAGGCTTATTGGTCTGTACCTGCCGGAAAATTAGAAGACAGACAGCCGATTTTCCTCTATATTTTCCCTGCTTATGTTTACTCACCACAAACAGCTAAAGCAGTGAAATTATTAACAAATGAACTCAAAAGAATAAATCTTTGGGAAGTTCGCAAACATTGGATAGATGCAGAAATGCAAGTTAGTGGTTTGCAAAATATAGCTTGGCGAGATGATGATGAAGAAGCAGAAGCAGGAAGATTTGCTAAACATCAATATTCAGTACAAGACTTGCCTTTTATGGTGATGACTTACACGACTACAATGGGAAAAACTATCACCGATGCTTGGATAGAACCTACTTTTTTAGCCCTCGCTTTACCCAGACTTCTGGGCGTGAAAGTAGTAGCAACTGCCAGTCAAGATCCACTTTATGCCAGCGATAAAGAGTTTTTGGAAACCGTAAAATTAGATGGGCCTGCTGGTTTTTGGAATTTATTAGGCTTAAATTCATCTTTGCGTTTAGATAACTTACAGAATGCCTTAGAACGCTTGTTAATTGCTTATAACATTCATTTAGATAATCGTAGTGCGAAACCTGATGCACGTTGGCAAGCATTTAATGGCACTGTGAGAGATTTAGCAACCAATGTTTTAAATGTATTTGCGATCGCAAATGAAGGTTTACGTAGTGAAAAACGAGAACCTTACTATAAAGAAGTCGAACGCTACTGGAAGTTTGCTCAAATTTGGTCACAAGGAGATGTTGATATGGAAAAAACAATGCAATTTACTCAAGACTTGGTAAAAAAATATCGCCAGTTTTATCAAGTTGAGGTTAAAGAATCAAGTCATGCGATTTTGTTACCAGTTACTAAAGCTTTAGAGGTAATACTTTCAAGTCCTAATGACCTCGACCCTGAAGATTTAATTTTTCAAGGTGCAGGACAATTGCGTGATGCCCTTGATCGCCAAGAAGTTTATAAACGTCCATTTCTAATGAATAAATCTGTTGATTATGCCCTGCGTCAACAACAGGAACTAGAGGCAATTCATAGCTTTATGACTACTTGCGTCAATGAAATATTTTTAGGGCAATATAAAGGCGATCGTGCCCTTCTCCAAGAAAACCGTAACCGCATTAAAGCCGGGGCTGAATTTGCTTACCGTTGGTTAGCTTTACAAGAAAAACCACAATCTAAATCAGATAACTCTCAAACTAAAGGAGATAAATAATCATGGCTATTCTCGAAACACTCCAACCCCAATTTCAAACTACTTTTCCTCGTTTAGCATCCGGTAAATATGTTCACTT
>CAWUOF010000498.1:0-3555 GCA_963923765.1 uncultured bacterium
CCCTCTCCCCTGCCCTATGCCCAAATATATATTTCTTTTCCTAGAAATTTTTGCCTCTGAAGGTGGCATTCAATCTTATGTGCAAGATATTTTGAAAGCTTATCAAGTAGTAGCAAAAGGAAGAAAAGCACAAGTTTTAATTCTGCGGGATAGTGCTGGATGTTTTAACCTTTTGGATAGGCAAAAAGATAGTAATTTAAAATTTTATTATTTGAAAACTTTACCGCCTTTTTTGGGGAGATTTAGGTTAACAATAACTTTTCTTTTCTGTTTATTAATTAATCGTCCAGAAAAGGTTTTTTGCGGTCATATTAAATTAGCACCTTTGGTACAAAAATTATGTCATATTTTCCATATTCCTTATACGGTTTTAACTTATGGAAAGGAGGTGTGGGAACCTTTATCTAGTCAGTATCAAAGGGCTTTGCAACAAGCTGATAGGATTTGGTGTATTAGTCGTTATAGTCGCGATCGCACTTGTATTAATAATAATTTAAACCCGGAAAAATTCCAAATTTTACCCTGTACTATTGATGGTAATATTTTTACTCCTGGTCCAAAATCACCGGATTTAATCGCTAAATATAATTTAACTAATGCCAAAGTATTAATGACTGTTGCTCGTCTGTGGTCAGGAGATATTTATAAAGGTGTAGATGTTACTATTCGGGCTTTGCCTGCTATAGCACAAGTTATCCCAAATGTCAAGTATTTAGTAATTGGACGAGGGGATGACCAACCAAGGTTAGCGGCATTAGCAAAAAATTTGGGAGTAGGTGATCGAGTAATATTTGCGGGTTTTGTCCCTGAAGTAGAATTACCCGCACATTACCGAGTTGCTGATGCGTATATAATGCCATCCCAGGAAGGATTTGGCATAGTTTATCTGGAAGCAATGGCTTGTGGCATACCAGTATTGGCAGGAGATGACGACGGATCGGCAGATCCTTTGCAGGATGGAAAATTAGGCTGGCGAGTGCCCCATCGTAACTCGGAGGCAGTGGCAAAAGCTTGTGTGGAAATATTACAGGGAGGCGATCGACGTTGTGATGGTAAATACTTGCGACAGGAAATATTAGCTATATTTGGTACGGATACCTTCATCGATCGCTGCCAACAACTGCTTGATTTTTAGATACGATAAAATTAACATCATTTCTCATAAGCACTTAGGAGACTGCCGTGAAGGAATACAGCACTAAATTTTTTCGCTTCAATCGATCTGATATTAGCCGCTTATTAACCGCGCTGGCAGTAATTTGGTTGCTGTGGTCAATGGGCTTAAGTGGAGTGATAAATACTTTTTTGATTTTATTCGTAGTATTTCTATTAGTACCACTTAGTGCCTTATTAGGGTTGCGTTGGTGGTTAAATCGCAATTTAATCCAAGAAAAATGTCCAATTTGTAATCATGAATTTACAGCATTTAATCATACTCAAAGCCAATGTCCCAACTGTGGCGAACCAATTCAGGTAGAAAATGGTCATTTTCAACGCTTGACACCACCGGGAACTATAGATATTAGTGCAGTGGAAGTGGGAATGAAACAATTAGAAGATTAATTGGATTTTTGGGAAATGGACAGGGTAAAGGGATATTGACCCCCATCTCGATCGCCAATAAAAATAGAATAACTCCCTTTATCTCCATATCCAGGCAACTGAATTTTACCCCCCGATAAACTATCTCCTGGTACACAAAATCGACCTTTTGGGCCATTAATCAATAAAGTTGGATTACCCTTGCTTTCTACACTAAAACGCAAAGAGGATATATCTTTGGTAACTTCAATAATTTGATTAGGAGTTTTGGCAATAAAACCGCAGTCGCTTTTTTCCGTTCCCCCAGATATTCCTTGAATAAGTAGCGGATCTGGCTGAAAATTAGGCGCAATTTGTATAGGCTTACTGGAGGCAGTATTTACCGTACCCAAAATTATTAATAGGGTAGAGGTAATTAACCAAGAAATATTTTTCATAAATCTTACACAAAATTAGGCTGATTCACCCAAAGAAAAGTTATATAATTTTGACGTAGTGGTAAAAAATAGGTTCCTATTGTTAATAATGATTAAATTTTTCTAGGCGATCGATTATTTCGTATTAAAATTTATCTGAAAATTACTTGTTGTTTCTTAACTTTGTCTACATCCTAAAAAATTATGCATCCTGAAACCAATTCTAACTGGGAACGCCGTCTCCAAGAAATAGAAAACCAATTGCATCAAAGTCAAGTCAATTTTACCAATCAATCATCTGCCAACAATATATCACAAATTTTTAAGATGATTGCCTATCAAGCATTACACTGGTTTAATCAACTGCCGAAAGTTGGTAAATTTACTTCCCTGGTTGTATTATCAATATTTTCCCTAGCATTTGTGCAAGCACTAATTCAGCTAGTTTCATTAGTTATAAGTTTTGCTATCATCGGTTTTTTAGGTTTTTTTGGTTATAAAGTTTTTCGAGAAATTAATAATAACAATAATTCTAATAATTCTGGAGAAAGATAATGATTATTATACTCTAATATCAAAATCCCATGCTGCCTAGGATAGAGAATATACGATTTAAACAAGATTTTGGCTTTATCAAAATAAAAAATCGCCAATGGTACGTTAATGAAAAAACAGCTAAAAAATCTCTATCACAACATTAATTTGTTACCTAATCAAGATTTTATCTATCACTATTGTATAGTAAACATAGTAATTTAACTATAAATATTAGATTTTTATTTTTAACTTATTAATTTTCTAAAAAACTTTTAGTAATACTTGTTTCTGCTCTTGTATAAATATATGTCTCTGGTTGAGTTATTTTTTGAGTTTTAAATATTTTTTCTGCCCTTGCCCAAAAATCGGGATCTTCTCCATAAGCAATATTTTGGAAACCTTGCAACTCAAAAAATACCTTTCTTTTGCCAAAAAATGTAGGACTTAAAACACATTCTTTCAAATTAATTAATTTACCAGGTTGATAATAATCTGCAACTAAAATTTCTTCTTCGCTGAAAAATCCCCCTTGAATCAAGTCAATTTCTGGATGAGCTTTCATATATTCTAATCGTGACTCTAAATGATTTGGTTTATATGAGACATCGCTATCAAGAAATGTGATGTATTTACCAAAAGATGCCTGTATTCCTGCATTTTTAGCATAACATTGTTTTTTATTCTGATGCTTTAAATAACGGATATTATTGTATTTATCAAGATAGGAATTGACAATTTCAAAAGTATTATCATTACTACCATCATCCACTATTAAAACTTCCCAATTTGTAAACGTTTGATTGAGGACACTCTCAATGCCTTTATTTAAGTAATTAGCGCGGTTATAGGTACAAAGAATAACTGATATTTCCGAATTTGTATCAAATAGTATTGGAGACATAAATAACTGTTTTCTCTGAGTAATTTTTAAATCAAATCAGCGATCGCCCACAATTTTTTCTATAATCAAATTAATTTAACAAGTATATCACATTTTGTCAATCGCTGCTACAACATACCACTAACTAAGATAGGATAGATCGAACTTCCCCAGATTTTA
>CAWUOF010000499.1:0-3551 GCA_963923765.1 uncultured bacterium
CCCTACCAGGGAAGGGGAGTAAATCAAAGCCTCTCTCATTGCAGGAGAGAGGTTTACCAGAGAGGTCGGTTTGTGGTTTATTTACCTGAAAATAGCTGTAATTTGAAAAAGGAGTAGATCTCAAGATTGTAAAAAATTGAAATGTACTCCTTTACTAGCCATTATCCAATCACAAAATTAACCAGTTTTCCAGGTACAACAATTACCTTTTTAACTTCTTTATCACCTATATGGCGATCGGCTATTTCTGATGTACGGGCTAATGTTTCTAAAGTTGCTTTATCCGCTTGTGAAGGTACTTGAATAGATCCGCGAGTTTTACCGTTAATTTGAATCACTAAGGTAATTTCATCTACCACTAAAGCAGATGCATCGCAAATAGGCCATTTTTGAGTTAATACCGAATTTTTACCGCCAACTTCTTGCCACAATTCCTCGGTAATATGGGGTGCAAAAGGTGCGAGTAAAACAATTAAAGTTTTAATTCCTTCTACATAAACAGGGGATTTTTTATCCTCCGCATCAGCTAAAGCATTACTGAGTTTCATTAATTCCGATACGGCGGTATTAAATTGATATTCGCCATTTAAATCTTCTGTGATTTCTTTAATAGCAAAATGAATCGATCGCCGTAAATCTTTTTCTGCCTTATTTAACTCCCCTTTAGCAGTATTTTTGCTATTAATATTACCCCCAGCTTCCACAAATTCTCCCACTAAACGCCAGACACGATTTAAAAATCTCGATTGCCCTTCTACATCCGCATCATCCCATTCTAAATCCTTTTCTGGTGGTGCTTTAAATAAAATAAACATTCGCGCCGTATCTGCGCCATATTTAGCTAAAACTTCCTCCGGATCCACACCATTATATTTAGACTTAGACATCTTTTCATAAAACACCATTAACTTTTCGCCGGTATTTGGATCTACTGGGTTATTTGGGTTTACTAAAGCCGAAGGAATATATTTACCAGTGGAGGTATTTTTGTAAGTCATTCCTTGCACCATTCCTTGAGTAAGTAGGCGTTGGAATGGTTCATCAAAATTCAATAAACCGCAGTCTCGTAAAACTTTTACAAAGAAGCGGGAATATAGTAAATGTAAAATTGCGTGTTCGATACCGCCAACATATTGATCTACTGGCAACCAATCATTTACTTGTATGCGATCGAAAGCTTTTTCTGGATTTTGAGCATCACTATAACGCAAAAAATACCAAGAAGAATCAATAAAAGTATCCATCGTGTCAGTTTCCCGTTTAGCAGGAGTACCGCAACTCGGACAAGTTACATTTATCCACTTTTCCAATTTCGCTAAAGGCGAAGCCCCACGCCCGGTAAACTCCACATCTTCTGGCAATAATACCGGCAAATTTTCATCAGGAACAGGCACAGCGCCACAGTTAGGACAATGAATAATCGGAATAGGTGCCCCCCAGTAACGCTGGCGGGAAATTAACCAATCTCGCAAGCGATATTGTACACGGGCTTTCCCCCAATTTTGTTTTTCAGCATAGTTAATAACTGCCTGCTTACCATCCACCGATACCATGCCGTTAAACTCACCAGAATTTACCATAATTCCAGCTTCGGTATAGGCAGCTTCTAAAGGTTTATTAGCGTCTTCTCCTTCTGGTACTATGACAACTTGAATAGGCAAATTTTGCTGTTTAGCAAATAGAAAATCCCTAGTATCATGGGCAGGTACTCCCATAACTGCACCGGTGCCATATTCATACAACACATAATCAGCTATCCAGATGGGAATTTCTGCACCAGTAAAGGGATTAATTGCTTTACCCCCTGTGGGAATACCCCTTTTAGGTTTATCTTCAGAAGTACGTTCTATTTCACTTTGGCTAGAAACTTCTTTAATAAAGTTTTCTACCGCTTCTTTTCTATCAGGTGTAGTAACACGAAGTGTGAGGGGATGTTCTGGCGCTAAAACTACGTAGGTAACGCCATAAACTGTATCAGGACGGGTGGTATAAACGGCGATTTTTTCATCATTTATTCCCACTATAGGAAATTCTAAATAGGCACCAGTAGATTTTCCAATCCAGTTAGCCTGCATTAATTTTACTCTTTCAGGCCATCCTGTGAGTTTATCTAAATCATTAAGTAACGGTTCGGCATAGTCGGTAATTTTTAGGAACCATTGTTTTAATAATTTACGTTCAACTTTTGCACCGGAACGCCAAGATTTTCCTTCATTATCTACTTGTTCGTTAGCGAGTACAGTTTGATCTATTGGGTCCCAGTTAACAGTTGCTTCTTTTTGATAAGCTAATCCTTTTTTAAAAAATTGTAGAAAAATCCATTGCGTCCATTTGTAATAGTCAGGGGCGCAAGTAGTTACTTCTCTATTCCAATCAAAGGATGTGCCCAGGCGTTCTAATTGATTTTTCATCTGGGCGATGTTTTCATAAGTCCATTTAGCCGGGTGTATATTGCGTTCAATGGCCGCGTTTTCTGCGGGTAGTCCGAAGGCATCCCAACCCATCGGGCTAAGGACGCGATAACCTTGCATCCGTTTGAGTCGGGCAATTACATCGGTGATGGTGTAAACACGAACATGACCCATGTGTAGTTTACCCGATGGATAGGGAAACATGGATAGGGCGTAAAATTTAGGCTTGTCGCTGTCTGTAGGGGTGTTGTTTAAGCCTTGTTCTGCCCATGTTTTTTGCCATTTTGATTCTAGGGATGCGGGGGTGTATTTGGACTCCACAGTTTATACTCCGTGACAGATAGGTAACTTTTTTTGCAAAGATATTTTTACATATTTTTTGGATGCATTAAATGTAATATTTAAGGCTGTATCCCATAGAGAGCAAAAAATAATATTTTGATTATACAAGTATTTATAATTTTGCTTAGTGATTTATAAACAAAAATTTAATTATATTTACATATTTAATCATATATTGTTTTTTATATTGGTTTGATGATTAATTTTCCTGCTAAGTTCACATCGCATAGCTAACTAAATATTACATTGTAAAACTCGTTGCATAATTAATACAGTTGGCCATAATGTCCATCCTTGAGCAGTTGCTACATATTGATTATCAATATATTCTCCATGTTCGCTATATATTATCATGCCACTAAAAGGAAGATGCCCTTCTGGGGCTTTTGTAGTAAAAATTAGGTTAGGATAATCAATCCATTTTCCTTGTTTAAACCATCCTAAACGCTGACTTAGTTTTATATTGGTTGTATCGTCAATTTTTCCGCCAAGTTCTAACCATATTTTTTTTTGTACACTAAAACCAAAGTGATTATTACTATATTTTAACCATAGTCGATCGATAGTACGGAGTTCTTTACAAGGAAAATTATTAATAGCATCATTATCAAGTAATACTGAGTTTTGATTAGTTATTTTTCGCATTAATTCTCCTGTTTCAATATCAGCTTCTTGCCACTTCCCAGCCTTTAATAATTCCCGTAAAGAAGTATAATTTATTCCTGCTTTTGGTTGTCTATCATATAACCGTTGTTGCGATGCAAGCGCCTAAGTAACTTGTAAATATAAATAACCGTT
>CAWUOF010000500.1:0-3537 GCA_963923765.1 uncultured bacterium
CTGCTAAATCTTCTTCATCTAATTCTACAGGGGTTCCACTCCGAATTAATTCGGCAAAATCTTCATTAGGTACCATAATACATAAAGCATATAAACGAGTTAAACCAGTATTTTCAATTACATGGGTACCTGTGGGCGGTACTAAAATACTATCACCAGTTTTAATAAATACAGTTTTACCATCACAACTAGCTTTACCTTCTCCTTTCAGAATAAAAAACATTTCTGTTGCATATTGATGTCTATTAGGAGGAGTTTTACCGCCAATATCAAAAATTTCTACACAATAAGTTAAGGAAGCATTAGCAATTTGAGGGTCAAAAACTATTGCTAACCGATTAGTATCATGGGGACTAATACGATAAGCTTGATAATCTGTAGGAGATTTAACGATGGGAATCATACAATGAGAAATTTCCACAGGTCATTACCTCTTCTAAAATTTGATATTGAAAAATTTATATTGCATAAAAACTAGAAAATAAGTTTTAGGTAATTTCCTATTTACTAGGCTAGAAAACCTATTTTCTAGGGTTTGTAAACTATTCTCATTATTTTGAATAATCACTTATTGCATTGCTGCCAATATAGCTGAAGAATTAGCAACAAAACCAAAACATTGATTAACATTATAAAAGGTTGCTTGCAGACAATATTCGGGGGAAGTAGTCGCAGTACAATCTTTTAGTAAAATACAGTCATAACCTAAAAAGTTAGCGTCTTGCAAAGTAGCCATAACACACTGATCGGCATTGACTCCAGCAAATAAAAGAGTAGTTTTACCCAAGTTACGTAAAATACTATCTAGGGGAGTGTCCCAAAAACCACTCATACGATATTTATCAACACAAATATCCTCTGGTTTTTGTTCCAATTCATCTACTACTGCGGCTGCCCAACTATCTTTAGTTAATACAGGTGCATTATTAGGTAAGCGATCGCCTAAGCCTATTCCAGATCCGGTGGGGTTGTAAACATGACGAAGACCGGCGCTAATATTAAGTAAATCAGGACGATTTCCCCAATTTAACCAAATTATCGGAATACCAGCCGATCGCATTTCTGGCAACAAATTTACCAGAGGTGTAATAGGAGTGCGGGCGGGTGTAATATCAACCCCAATATAAGCTAACCAGCCATCGGGGTGACAAAAATCATTTTGCATATCTACTACTACAATGGCTGTTTTAGATAAGTCTAAATACAGGGTTTTAGTTTCAGTTGGTAATATAATTCGACGAGGTTCGAGGGGCGATCGGGTAATATCGGCAATTTCTTTATTTACTAACCAAGCATTAGGGGCTATTCCCAGAGTTTGTAAAGGTTGATTCATAGTTCAATACTACCCTATCGGAAAATTAATTAATTTCCCTACAAAATACACCATGTATCCTGAATAAGTCTTGATTTATTTACAAATTTTTAATTAATGTTCTTGGCTGGTGTGGTTTTATTTATCTGGTTTGTTTATATCATAATTTATCGCCTAACCCGCCCCGACAATAATTCTATAATTTTCTGCCAAGTTTTCCTAAAAAAACTCACTATGTAGGGGTGGGTTAATCGAATTAGATAGGTTTTTGATAGATAACTTTTATAAGCTCGCCCCTGTTTACGCGATCGCCTCTAAATAAGGTTATTATTTTCCCTATTTTTAATTAATCGATGCGACAGGGGCGGTTTTTATCCTAACATTTATGGCAATTGTTATATTTACAGGTAAGTATTGTTGTGATTAACTAAATTTTTCCGGTATTAGGTTGTGGTTTTGGTAGTGATGGATTGGTTTGACTGGGATTATTTTTTATTGGAGTAGTTGGTGCAGGGGTAATAGTTGGTGTGGGGGTAATAGTTGGTGTTGGGCTAATAGTTGGTGTGGGGGTAATAGTTGGTGTTGGGCTAATAGTTGGTGTGGGGGTAATAGTTGGTGTTGGGCTAATAGTTGGTATTATTTCCGGGTTAGATAAATTGATAGTTAAACTAAAATTAGCGGATTTTTTAGAAATTACATCAATTTGATATTTTCCACTTTTATCTAACTGAGATTGCCACAAATCAATATTAGAAGTTCGTTCTAATATATCGCCATTGGGATAAATAATGTCTAAATCTACATTACCTTGTTGAATTTCTATTTTTAGAATTTGCCCTTTTTTACCTTGAATTAAATATCTTTTAATTTGTTCAGGGCTGGTGTGATCGCTAACTGTTACCTTAGTTGTATTGTTAGTAAATTTAATTTCTTCTTCTTGATATTGAGGCTGGATTTTTTTAGTAGGAGTAGGAGTTTTAGTAGGAGTAGGAGTAGGTGTAATTTGACTAGAAATTGTCGGAGTAGGTGAAGTTTGTGCCTGTGGAGTTTTTAAAATTGAAGAGACGATCGCCCAAGAGCCAATACCAGCTAATAAAACTACAACTACACCCATAAGGAACAGTACTAAAGGATTATCCCAAACCGAATTTTGATTAGGTGGTGGAATTACTGGATCTGGTCGATTTGGTTGATAATTTCTGGGATTAATAGCTTGGGGACGACGACCAACAGCTATAGTTTGTATTTGAGATACATTAGATTGTTGGGTTGGGGGCTGTGGGTTAGGAATTTGAGATAATGGTGTTTGAGTATTAGGTATAGGATTATTTAAATTAGCAAGAGCTTGTAGTACTTCTGGGCCAGATTGGTAGCGATCGCCCGGTCTATAATTCAACATTTTATTTAAAATCATAGCCAATCCTGGGCTAATTCCTGTTGTCCATTTTTGCCAATTCCAAGTTAACTGAATATCATCAAATAATTCCTGGGTTTCTTTAGCTGTTAATAAGACTATACAAGTAACAGCTAAAGCATAAATATCACTACTAGGATAAGCTCGTCCTGTTTGCATTTGTTCACTAGGGGCATAACCTAATTTACCTACGGTTGTTGCTAAGGGTGTAACATTGGTAGATTGGATTTTAGTAGCTAATTCTTTGACAACGCCAAAATCAATTAATACTGGCAAGTTATCGGAGATGCGCCAAATAATATTATCTGGGGAAATATCACGATGAATAATACCTTTTTCGTGGATGTGAGTTAATACAGGTAATAATTGCCGCAGTAATTGTAAAATGTCAAATTCTGTAAAAGTTACCCTAGCAGCTTGGCGATCTTTGAGTAGATCTCGATAAGTTTTTCCCTCGACATAATCTTGAATTAAAAATAGGCGGCCATTTTCTTGAAAAGTAGCACGAAATTGGGGTATTTGGGGATGATGAATTTGATAAAGAATAGCTGCTTCTCGTTGGAAAAGTTCTTGAGCTTTTACTTGAGAATACGGCCCTGTTTCGGGAGCAATAAATTCTTTAATGACACAACGTTCATTAAAACGTCCTTGATCTTCTGCTAGATAGGTACGGCCAAAGCCACCTTGTCCCAAAAGACTGAGTAAGCGATAACGATTTTGTAATATGGTGCCAATGTTAATGGGTGATTGCATATTTTTGTTTTTTGATTATTGGGTATTGGGCATGGGGCATGGGGTAGGGGGGAAATGG
>CAWUOF010000501.1:0-3534 GCA_963923765.1 uncultured bacterium
CTGCCCCCCTGCTCCTCTGCCCCCTGCCCCAGGCCCAATTATCATTTACATTCACCAATTAATATAAATCCGGCCCAGTCTCTAGGGTTAGGATATTGTTTCATAGTGGCGATCGATGCATTTTTCAAGGCTTGGGCTTTATCGCGTTTTTGCTTAAGTTGTTTATAGAATTCGGTAATAAAAAATGTAGTCGGCTTTTCTGGTGCAGACCATAATGGTAAAACTATAGTAGTTACACCAGCCGATAACAAAGCTGCCGACATACCCATAACACCTTCTCCAGCTATTTTGCTATTATTTACATCCCCTATAGGTGGAAAAATTCCCCCACGACTAAAAACAACTAATTGCGCTTGCAAACGGGGGCTTTTTTGGGGTGGATATAATTCTAATATCTCACTAGCTGTAAATAAACCATTATCGGTACCAAAAGGAGTAAGCGCTATTGCTCCTGGTAAACCCATCCATTTAAAATCATCTAATAATGTATAGGTAGCAAAGTGAATACTGTGTGCTTTTGGTAACAGTGGTAAAAGAGCCGCCTTAGTAGCTTTATTACCCGTTAAAGGTGGTTTAGCTTTGAATAATTGAGCTATTTCTAAAACTTCTTGCTCGGCATTAGCAATTGGTGGTAAAGGTTGGGGTGTTTTTCCTACAGCAGGGGGAATGCTGGGCATAGTAGGATTTCCAACTAAAAGCATTTCGTTGCCGGAAAAATTGCGTTTTTGCTGGCGACTGATATTTAAGTATTTAATAGCTGGAGTGACAGCAATAGTATGTTTTTCAATTAGATATTTACCATAAATATCGATTAAAGCTGGGAAGGGAACTTGTAATAATTCTTTTGATGGTATGAAGATAACGCGAGCATTCGGATCTTGAGGTAATATATCTTTAATTGGATTAATTAATAATTGATTTAGTTGCAATAAAGGTTTATTTTGGGTTTCTTTATCTATGTTTTTGTTGGCTGTATCTGGTTGGGTTTTGATGGCTAGGGCGGCGTTAAGGGAGTTAACAATGTTTTCTAGGTTAGTAAAGGAATAAATTGTATTTTCTTTGGTGATGTCTAGGGGACGAAAGGCGATTTTTCCGTCTGGTGTTACAACCCAAATATAAATGGTTTCATCGGAGATAATGGAGTAAGCAACTAAGGTGGCTTTTTGCTCGATCGCTACTTGTTTAATTTGGGGAATTGTAATAAATTTAAATCGAGGATTTGCTAAATTCCAACCAACTCTCTGGGGTTCTGATGGTAGACGAATTTTTAATAAATCAAAAAAATGTCTTAATTTTGCCTGTTCCGCCATTTCTAGGGCTTCTTCTGGTTTTTGTTGAGCGATAAGAAGCTGTTGAAGAAAGTTGTAGGTAATATCTCGATCGCTAAAATAATTATCTTTATTTTCAGGATTAACTCGTAATGCTTCCCAAGAGTTTAGGGCTTCATTTAGGTTAGTTTTAGCATCTTCTAATTTACCGGCTTTTAGCATAACTAAGCCGATATTATTAAATATTTTTCCGGCGGTAAATTTATCGTTTTTATCCTTGGCGATCGCTAATTGCTGCTGATAAAAAGCCAGGGCTTGAGGAAATTGTTTTTGGGCAATATAAACATTAGCAATTTTATTTAATGCATTACTTTCTGCATCGCTATTACCTGTTTTTCTAGCTACTTCTAAGTATTGCTGATAAATTTCTATAGCTTCGGGATATTTACCTTGGTTTTCGTAAGCTTTACCCATTCCAGATAAAGCGAGAATTTCTGTGTTAACATCCCCTAATTTTCTGGCTAATTCTAGCTGTTCCTGATAAAATTTTATAGCTTGCGGATATTGTCCTAATTTCTGATAAACTAATCCTAATTGACTGAGAAAATAGGCTTGTGCTACATTATCCCCTGCTTTTTTGGCTTTAGCAAGTTCTTGGGTATAAAATGTATTTGCTTCTTTATATTCTCCTGACTCTTGATAAACTTTTTCTAATTGATTTAAAGCATATATTTGCCCAGGGCGATCTTCTTGTTTTTGAGATTTGGCAAATTGTTGCTGATAAAAAATTATGGCTTGCTTATATTCTCTAACTGACTGATAAGTTATGCCGACATTTCCTAAAAAAGATGCTTCTTGGGGCGGATTACCAATTTCTTTTCTGAGGGCGTCTGCTTGTTTTCGTAGTTGTTGTGCAACTTTATCTTTTTCAATATATATATAAGCATTGGCTAAGGCATCGAGTATATTAGCTTGGGTAGGGCGATCGCCTAATTTTTTAAAAATGTCTAAACTATGCTGATAAAAATCTATAGAAAGTCTATATTCTCCTAAATTAAAATAAATTTCTCCCAAGTTTAATAAAGCATTAGCTTCTCCCTGGCGATCGGCGATATTTTCATAAATAGTCAAAGCTTGGCGTAGTGTATCTACGGCTTGCCATAATTGTCCTTTTTTCTGTTGCGTAATTCCCAATTGTAGGAGGCGATCGCCGGTTTCTTTGGTATTATAATTATAATAATTTTGTGGTGGTAACTTAGGTAATGCCAATAAAAGATTAATATTACCAGTAACAACTGTTACTATAGTTACCACTAAAATTAATAGAAATTGCGATAATTTTCTGCTATTATATTTTAACATCGATCGCCTCAACTAGCACCATAGCCTTTTTGTTTTATTTTGCCAATTTCTCCTACCCAGTTTCGCCGCTCAATATGTTCTAAACTAATAATTTCTTCTAAAGACCAATGAAAATGAAAAGCAATTAAAGCTACCTCTTCGCGCAGCGACTCCAAAGGGTAGCTTATGATTCCCCCGATAAAGAAAGCTCCACATCAAAACGACTATTACAACTCGGACATTGCACAGGAATATAAGCACTACCCTGCTGATTGATTCGATTGTAAAACTCTTGTAAATAAGCTAAATCTAAAGTAAAAAGATTCTCTAATATTTCCGGTGTTATCGAGTTTAAATCCCCTAAACAAGTAATCACTCGTGACAGCATTACTAACACAGTGTAGGCGGAATTTTTCTGCACTCTGTAGTCTTTTTGTAGGGCTATCTCATCTTTAGCTGTAGCCATTCGCATTTTTCCTTCTCGATGTAGTTTACCTTGGAAATCTAGTAAACCTTTAGGAAGGATAAAATCAAATTCTGTACTCAATGTATTATTATCAAACATCATCAAATATAATTCTAATTTTATTCTAAATTATTAGGATTTTCACCCATATTTTTACCTGGGACATTTTCCGAGTCTAATTCGTTAATTTTGCGATAGAAATTTTGCAAGTAATTTAAATCGCAGGTAAAGAGATTTTCTATAACTGCTGGGGTGATATCTTCAAGGGCACCTAAACGAGTAATCACACGGGCTAAAATAATTACCGTAGAATAGGCGGGATTTGCTTTTACGCGAGGATCTCGCATGGGGCTAATTTCATCGATCGCCCTCGACAACCGCATAGTACCTTTTCTATGTAAATTGCCATCAGCATCAAGATAGCCCTTGGGTAAAGTAAATTCAAACTCACTGGGAAAC
>CAWUOF010000502.1:0-3527 GCA_963923765.1 uncultured bacterium
CCCTTTCCCCCCTGCCCCCCTGCTCCTCTGCCCAATTCCCAAATCAACTACTATAAATTATCCGATCGCGTCCTGTTTCTTTGGCTTGATATAATGCGCGATCGGCGGCAGAAATGAGGAAATCTGGAGAACATTCGTAACAAGGAATACAGCTAGAAATTCCTATACTCATCGTCACGCGATCGCTAACTTGGGAATAACTATGATTAATTTTAAAATTATATAAATTATAGCGGATATTTTCAGCGACTAAAATCGCACCTTTTAAGTCAATATTAGGCAGAATCACAGCAAATTCTTCACCCCCATAACGAGCAACTAAATCTCCCGATCGTTTCACAGACTGACGAATTATAGAAGCAACTTTTTTTAGACACTCATCACCGCCTTGATGCCCATAATTATCATTATACAGTTTAAAAAAGTCAATATCGCACAAAATTAAAGATAAAGGTAATTGTTTTCGTGCCATTCGTCGCCATTCTTGCGTCAAATAATCATCAAATTTACGACGATTGGCTACTTGAGTTAAACTATCTACAGTAGCAATTTGATGTAACTCTTGATTAACTGCTTTAAGTTGTTGATACAATTGGGATTGTTTAGTAGCTATTCCCACTTGAGTTGCTAATTGACTGAGAAAATTAACCTCTGATTCTTGCCACTGTCGAGGTGTAGCACAATTTTGAGCTATTAATAATCCCCATAATTTATCACCTTGAAAAATTGGTAAAACTAAGTTAGCTTTTACCTGAAATTGCTTCAATAATTCTAAATGACATTTACTGAGATTTGCTTGGCTAATATCTGGTATTAATTGAATCCGTCCTTTTTTATAGCTTTCGGCTTGATTTTGTTGTAAATAATCATCTTTTACAGTTGTTCCTAAAACTGATTTCCAACCCTGGACTACTGATTCTGCTACCATTATCCCACTCCAATCAGGTTGAAATTGATAAATTAGGACTCGATCGCACTGAAGAAATTGTCGTACTTCTGCTACGGTAGTATCGAGAATTTCTTGTAATTCCAGAGATAAACGAATTCGATAAGCGATCGCGCCTAATAATTTTTCTCTTTCCGCTAACTGTCGCAGAGTTTCTTCTGCTTGTTTGCGATCGGTAATATCGCGACTAATTACCAAAACAGATATAATTTCGCCACATTTATTAAATTCCGGAACGAGACGACTTTGATAAGATATAACCCCCTTGGGTGTAGGATAATCTATTTCAATTATTTGAGATTTTTTAGTAATAAATACATTGGCCATTTTGTTTTGGAAAATAGCTACAATTTCTGAGGGAATTGCCAATTCAGTATTCTTTTTCCCTATAATCATTTCTGGCATTATTCCCAAGACCGTTTCTATGGCTGGGTTAACATATAAATAGCGTTGCTGTTTATCAAAACGGGCAATAATATCTGGTGCATTTTCTACTAAAGCTCTAATTTCTTGTTCACGGTAATATAATTCTTCTTCTGCTTTTTTTCGCTGGGTAATATCAATATAAGCAATGGCTACACCATAATTTTCTAAAGGAATTGGTGCCGATGTAACATTAATCCAGCTAATTTCTGTTGCTGATTTCACAATACCCATTTCTACATTAGCAACAACACGATTTTCTTGTAAAGCTCTAACACTGGCAAATTCACTAGCTGGCATGGGTGTACCATCTGGTCGAATTATTTCCCATTCTGGTGCATTATATTTGCGTGAAATATGTTGAGGTTTTGATAAACCTAAAATTTCTTCAGAAGCAGCATTAACTTCTATTAAATTACCAATTTTATCAGTAATATAAATACCAATGGGTAAAATTTCAAATAAAGTTTTATATTTTTCTTGGCTTTCTTTTAAGGCTTCTTCTATATGCTTGCGATCGGTAATATTTTGAGTCACCACCATACCGCCTAAAATTTCTCCAGAATCATTTTTAAAAGGCACAGTATGGGTAAGATAAAAACGCTGGGCATATTTTATTTCATTAACTCTTTTTTCCCCTGCTAAAGCCGCTCGATAATCTCCTTCTATTGTGGCACAAACGTCTGGGGGAAATACTTCCCAAATTGTCTTACCTTCTAATGATTCCCGTGACAATCCCACTTCTGCTAAACCGGAACCATCTGCTAGAATATAGCGCAAATCGCGATCGAATACTACTACCGCACCATTAGGAAAGTTTTTCGCCATTGTTCGATATAGTTGCTCACTATTACGAAGCGCCTCTTCTACTTCTTTTTTTTCTGTAATATCCCGCGTTATTTTCGCAAAACCTAATATTTTGCCACTTTTATCCCGTAAATTTGTAATAATAACATTTGCCCAAAATAAGGAACCATCTCCACGACGACGCCAGCCTTCTACTTCATACATTCCCTGTTTTTGTGCCTGGTGTAATTCTGCTTGTGGCTTATGTGCTTGTATATCATCAGGGGTAAAAAAACACGAGAAATGCTGACCAATAATTTCCTGGGCTTTATAATTATAAATTCTTTCTGACCCAATATTCCAACTTAGTACACAGCCATGATTATCTAATATATAAATTGCATAATCTTTTATTTGCTCTACTAGTAATTGAAAAATATTTTCATTGGCTCGTAAGGCTTTTTCTGCTAATTTACGCTCGCTAATTTCGGTGATAATACCATTAATTATACTTGGTTTTCCTGTATTATCTTTAATTAATCGCATTCTATTATGCAACCATCGGTATTTTCCGTTAGATATAATAATTCTATTAATTCTATATTCTATCTGTAAAGTTCCTCTACTAAATAAAATCCGAATTAAATTTTCTACTCGTACCCGATCGTCTGGATGTATTACCTCTAACCAAAGATTAGGATTTTTAATAAATTCATTTAAGGAACGTCCGTATAGTGACTCTACGGCTGAATTCAGATATAATACTTCCCATGTGTTTGCATCGATCGACCAAATCACATCATCTAATGACTGGAAAATATTCTGTAATTGTTGCTGATTTTTTTCTTCGGTATTTTTTTGATAGTAGTTATGTTTTTTTGCTAAAAAATTACTAATTTCTCGCCCTACAGATTGATATTCTATTAAAGAACCATGTTTATTAAAAATTGCTTGATCTATCCATTGATAAATCTCTTCTTCTCCATTAGCTGCTATTACTAGGCGATCGCTAATTCCTATAGCATTATTTGGATTCAGAATTTGCCATTCTTGTTTGGCTTTTTCCCGATCTGTTTCTCCTATTAGTAATAAAAAGTTTGTTCCGATTAATTCATAGCTTGACTGACCAAAATAACTACAAAAAGCTTGATTAACAAAAGTTAAAGTGCCATCGTTTAAAAAACGACAAATTAACTCGGTTTGACTTTCCACTATATCACGATAGCGATTAGCTGAGGATAATTCTTCTGTAATCATACAATTTGCCGAACAGCAATTTTTGTTTTTATGTTGGCTATAGATATCCTTTGGATTCTTTTCGGATTTTTCTATATCCAAAAAATCATTTATTATTAAATTATTATTATCCTGG
>CAWUOF010000503.1:0-3510 GCA_963923765.1 uncultured bacterium
AATTACAAAGGAGTTTTGAGTGGGCAAAATCAGAAGGTTTAGCAATTACCCTATTAGGAGCAGGCTCTAATTTACTAATCAGCGATCAAGGCTTAACAGGTTTAGTTATTTGTACCCGTCACCTACGCCATAGCTATTTCGATCCCCACACTGGGCAAATCACTGCTGCTGCTGGGGAACCTTTACCCCGTTTGGCTTGGCAGGCTGCCGAATTAGGCTGGCAAGGCATGGAATGGGCTGTAGGTATTCCCGGTACAGTAGGGGGTGCTGTGGTAATGAATGCCGGCGCTCATGGTGATTGCATTGCCAATATTTTAGTTAATGTCCGTGTACTTCTGCCCGATGGTACAGAGGAAATTCTCACGCCGGAAGATTTACATTATCGCTACCGTACCTCAGCCTTGCAAGGGGGAAATCGTCTCGTCACCCAGGCTACTTTCCAACTCCAGACTGGGGCAGACCCCGATCGAGTCCTCGCCAGTACCACTGAACATTTAAATCATCGACGCACTACCCAACCTTATCACCTGCCTAGTTGTGGTAGCGTTTTTCGCAACCCCGATAAATATAAAGCTGGTTGGTTAATTGAACAAACCGGTCTTAAAGGTTATCGCATCGGTGCGGCGGAAGTTGCTAATCGTCATGCTAATTTTATTCTTAATTGCGGAGGCGCAACAGCTAAAGATATTTTTCAACTAATTCGCCACGTTCAACATAAAGTACAAGAACGTTGGGATTTACTTTTAGAACCAGAAGTTAAAATTCTTGGGGATTTCCAATGTATTTAAATTAGTTGGGATGCTTAAATTATCAAAATTAATTCCACCCTCACTGGGTTGTTAGCATAGCTTATTCATGTATATTCCGCACCATCAACTCCCGTTATAGGTTAGTTACTTTAACGGGGAATTAATGCGGCGGTTTAAAATGTTTGATAATTATTAATGATTTTCAGCAAAATCCCATCCGCTGCGGGTGGGATTTTAGCATATAATAATTAGCTAAAATAGGAAATAAAAATTTTGGCACTTTATGAGTTTTTGTTATGATGGTTGTAAATAATGCTATATGATAAGCTTCCCAAAGCTATCCCTAATAAAATAATACTTATGGATATTTGGGTAAATTATTAATTTATTAACTCTAGTTCCTGTTTAAACCTTCCCCATTTAGGAAAAAATATAATGCGAAAAGAATATCATAAATTAGTCCGCGATCGCCTTCCAGAAATCATCAAAAAAAATGGTATAAATTGCGAATTTATCACCATGAAAGAACCTGAATATTACCAAGCTTTACGACAGAAATTATTAGAAGAATCCCAAGAAGCCGCCGCCGCTAGTCCAGAAGATTTAGTCACAGAATTAGCGGATATATACGAAGTTATAGATACCATTATGGAAATTTATGGCATTTCCCACCAAAGGGTAATATCTGCCCAAAGGCAACGCCGACAAGAAAGAGGAGGTTTTCAAAACAAAATAAAATTATTATGGACAGAATAGTTAATTATTAAATTGACTGTTATGATAAAATTAATAATTTACGACTAAATAGTAATAAAATGGGTGCTAATAGAGTTAGAATTGCTAAAGATAAAGCTAGTTTAGTAAAAGCCTTAGCAGAAGCAAAAGATAATAATGGCCCTTTTCAAACCTATTCAGATGTAATTGTATTTGCTGCCGCTTTGGGGGCAAAAAGAAAAAAACGAGTACCTCTTGGAGAAATTTCTAAAAAAGAACCCGCACCGATCGGCTTAGAAGTTTTTGCCACTAGGGGCTATGATATGGTCATAAAATTACTAGCTATTACCGACACTCAAGATAAACAAATTCTCTCAGAATATGATGAAAAAATGGAAGAAAACCGAATAGAAATTTTTGAAGAATATGCTAATGGCGGTTTAGAAATATTGCAAGAAGAATTTCGAGGCGCGGTAGACTATACCGAAAGATTATTATTAATGCTTATCACAGAAAGACAAAAGCAAAATGAACCAGAAACTGAGTTTGATTTAACTAGATTTCTGATTTAAAAATGTGCCAAAAAGAGGTGAATTTAAAATTTTGTCAAAATCCATAAAATTATTAATTTTTATGTTAGAGATAATTTCTAAAAAATATGATATGATATAAAAACTTATAGGAAAAAATTAATTATCCCTTGTCCAGCATCTTAACTGGCTACAAGCCCATCAAAATCGCCCCTATTAACCTACCAGATTTCTACCGTAAAAATGCGGATATTAGAACATCTTTCACTAAATATACAAGAACGCCATTGGTTAGAAGTTGCCGAATATCTTTCCCTGGGTATTTCTGCACTAGGAACGATCGCGGCAGCAATATCTCAACAGGTATTCTATGCAGCAGCACCTCTAACTGTAGCAGTATCACTGAATGTGGCTAACAGACAGCGTATCAATCAATTAAATCGCTGGCAAAATGAAATAGCTATAGCAGATATTCGTCATTTAATCCAATCTTTGCCAGCAGCCCCTAATTTGGAACCGATAACCGATCGATTGGTTTATTTAGAACAAAATACCGCTAATTTACAACAACAGTTTAATAATCAAACTCAACAACAAGCTCAAACATTAAAAGAATCCTTTGAATTTTTACAAGCCCATATCGAAACTTTAGCACCTATGCTAAATGAAGTAGATAAATTACAACATCAATTTAATCAAATAGCAAAAATATTACAACAGGTTAATCTGCGAACAGAAGAAGAAAGTAAAGATTTTCATAGAAAAATAGCAGAAATAAAAACAGAAATTCAACCTCTAATCCCATCATTAAAACAATTTGAACAATTGCAACAGCAAATTAATCAAATAGGAAATATTACAGACCAAGTAAATAAAAAAAACAAACAAGAAAGTAAGGAATTTACCAGAGCGATCGGCCAAATTCAAAAAAACATTCTGCCACTAGAGATAGCCCTAGAAAAAATTAAGGAATTACAACAGCAAATTACCCAATTAAAAACATTCAACCAGGATTTAAACGGACGCAACGAACAAGAAAATAAAGAATTTAAGAGATCGATCGCTAGATTACAATCAGATCTTCAAATTTTAGCACCATTGTTAACCCAAATTAAACAATTACAACAAAAAATAACTCAGCTACAAGGATTAAACCAACAAATAAATAAACGTCACGATCGAGAAATAAAAGAAATCAAGACAACTATATCGCAACTGCAAATAAATTTAGAAAATGTCAGTTCACCTTTTAATGAAATAGAACAAATACACCAGCGTATTGCCCCTATAGAAATCCAGCAAAAAGATGTACAAAAGCGGTTATTAACTATAATTACTGCTATCAAAAAAATTCATCAACAAACCTTAGCAGTAACCAAACTAGGAGAAAGTATTACAAACTTTAACGATCGCCTAGAAAATTTATCCAAACAGATAGATAATTTATCAATTGCCGAACAAAATTTTAGTGAAACCAAGGAGGGAGAAGTACCCATAAAAAAGCATTTAGATCTGAG
>CAWUOF010000504.1:0-3501 GCA_963923765.1 uncultured bacterium
ATATGCCGTAGTAGGCGTCGATCGCAGCAAGGACAATGGTGCATAATATTTACCCTTACAATCTCATACCACCAACATTCTTCACGATAAAACCAGAAAGTAAAAATCCTGTGAAGATATTAGGTATTTTCAGGATATTTTTATATCCCATAAATATATGTAGCATATATAACCAAAATTTTCCAGTTAACTTTAATATTTTTTATCTTTAAATTGTTAATCATTTAAACTACTCATTATTATACAAAACTTAACTATTACTTTACTAATCAACATTTATTTATGGCCTATTTTTATATTTTCAACATAATTACTATAATAATTATAAGGTGCGTCAGACAAAAATATTAAAAAATAGTATTAATTTTTCATAGCTGACGCACCTAGAGTATATATTGAGTACTAAACCACTTAAAAAGTATTACAATTTCAACAATTAAATTATTGTTATGAATAATTTACCAACCTAAAGCTTCTGTAATCTGATCGGCCAAATTTAATGGATCAAAAGGTTTAGTAATCACGGCTTTTACTCCCATCTGAGCAAAACTAATTTGTTCTTTAGATTGTGTTTTTGCTGTTAAAAAAATAACAGGTATATGCTGGGTCAGGGGTTCTTGCTGTAACATGAGCAAGGTAGCAGGACCATCCTTACCGGGCATCATCACATCCAGCAGAATAGCATCAGGGTGAAACTCAATTGCTTTTTTCACACCTTCTTCTCCGGAACTAGCAGTAAAAATATCCCATTTCATCAACATTTCTAAACTGAGTTGGGCTACTTCTCGGATATCATCCTCATCATCAATAATTAGAATTCGTTTAATTGCCACAGTTAGTATTTTCCTATTGTTTAAAAAATGAAAAAGATAACTAAAAACCTATATATTAAGTTTAAATCATTTTTGCAAATTTCTTACACCCCTCTGAAGACAATAGGAGAGGGAGTAAGGATATTTACGTAATTCCAACGACAGACCATAATAATTATTTGGATTGAGCCAAGGGCAGGGTGACATAAAAAGTGCTACCTTGGCTTAAGATACTTTCCACCCAAATTTTGCCGCCATGTTGATCTACGATGCTGCGACAGATAGCCAAGCCCAAGCCAGTACCCCCATAAGCTCTTGAGTCTGAAGCATCCACCTGTTGAAAACGCTCAAAGATAGTTTCGAGTTTTTCTGAGGGAATACCTCTACCTTGATCTTGCACTTGTAGGCAAATTTCTTGGGCAAATAAATTAGCTTTTAAGGATACAGTAGAGCCAGGATTAGAAAATTTAATGGCATTACTTAGTAAATTAGTTAAAGTTTGGAGAATGCGATCGGGATCAGCCCATAAATTAGCTTGTACTGGCGTTAGGGATAAAATAACTCCTGATTTTTCTGCCATTGCTTGCATGGCTTCAATTGCCTGGGTCATTAATTCTGATACTGAGCAAAGTTGTTTTTCAAAATTAACTTTTCCTGCCGTCATGCGTTCTATATCTAAAATATCATTAATTAAACGCACTAATCGGTCAGTATTAGCAACAGCTATTTCTAACATTCGTTGAGCTTTATCTGGTCGATCGCGTAACATTCCACTAGCCATTAATCCTAAAGCGCCCCGCATAGAAGTAAGAGGAGTTCGCAACTCGTGACTTACCACCGAGACAAACTCATTTTTCATTTTTTCTACTGCTAAACGTTCGGTAATATCCTTAAAAATTACCACTCCCCCCACAATTTCTCCGCGTTCTTGCATGGGAGTGCTAACATATTCTACGGGAAAACTAGAACCATCGTTACGGTAAAATACTTTATCAGTTACTTGTTGAGCTTTAACATCTTGAAAAGCTGTACAACTAATACAATCATTTAATAAGATATCATCCCAGGTATCGACTTGTAAAATTGATTGCATTGTCCGCCCAATTAAATCTTGTACTTCATAGCCTAACATTCGGGCTGCTGCGGGATTAACAAAAATAATATTTCCATGTAAATCTAAACCGCAAATACCCTCACCGGCAGAATTTAAAATTAATTCTTGGCGGCGACTTAAACGCTCTAATTCGGCTTCGGCTCGTTTACGTTCAGTAATATCGCGTCCTAAAACTACTATTCCTTTCCGTTTACCTTCGTTGGTAAATAATGGTACTTTAATTACTTCAAAAATTTTGATTCTGCCATCACTGCGAGGTATGCATTCTTCTAAACAAGAGAGAGATTCTTTATGCCATGCCATTTCATCAGTTTGATGAGAATATAGTAGTACTTCTCGATAAAAAGTATTTAATTCTGCTAATTCTAAATCTGTTTTACCGCGATATTCTGCATGGGTTAGTTCAAAAGTTTGTAACATGGCTGCGTTGGCTTCTAGCCATTTTCCTGATGCATCTTTAAAACAGACAATATCTGGTGTGGCATTAATTAAAGTTCGTAATCTTTCTTCAGATTGACGTAAAGCTTCTTCTGCTATCAGTCGATCGCTAATTTCTTGCTGTAGCTGGATATTTGCCTTAGTTAATTCTCCTGTTCTTTCTGCTACTAAATCTTCTAAATGATGGCGATATTGTTGTAATTCTTTTTCAACTCGTTTTCTTTCTGTTACATCTCTAGCTACTAATAATATCCCTGGATTACCTTTATAATTAAAAGCTAAGGTAGCCATTTCTACATCTACAGGGGATTTATCCAGGCGTAAAAGTTGTTGTTCGACAAATTCAGAATTTAAAAGCTTAAATGGTGCAACAGCAGAATTAGAGGGATTAAGCGAAGAATCAGCATCATGTTTTACCATAAATTCTGCTGATTGTCCCATTAAATCTTCTGGTTGATTTGCTCCGAATAATTTAGCCCCGGCGGGATTGATTAAAACTATTTTTCCTTCCGCACAAACGGCAATAGCTTCTGGAGAAACTTCTACTAATTGCCGATAGCGTTCTTCACTTTCTAGTAAGGCTTCTTTGGTGATTTTGCGATCGGTAATATCTCGGCAAGTATAGAGTATTGTTCCGCCTTTAATTGATACTCTTTTTATACTTACTAATAAAAATCTTACTCCTCCAGATTTATGAATTATTTTCCATTCTAAATTCTTAATTTCTTCCACATTTTTTAATTTTTCTAATACTGGAAAAATTCTCTTGCCCAGTAATTTGCTAATATTACCTAATTTTTTTACCTGGCATATTTCATAGCCAAAGTTTCTGTTACAATTCGGACAAATATAAGTAAAATCTCCTCGATCGTCTGTAATAAATACAGCATCGGAAATGTTACTTAAAGTAATGCGGTGTAATTCTTCTGATTCTTGTAAAGCTTGAGCCGATCGCACTTGGTCTGTAATATCTTCTACTGTTGCAACTATGCGATCTATATCTCCTTCTTCATTAAAAAGAGGCGCGGCATTAATTGATATTAACACTTGTCTTTCATCAGGACAATGTATTGCATAACGAGCATCATATACTGCGATTTTTTTATTTAAAACCTGATAAAAAGGTAATTTTTCATC
>CAWUOF010000505.1:0-3500 GCA_963923765.1 uncultured bacterium
ATTAAACTTTTTGCTGTTATAGGAGCCATATATGTTGCTAGAAGAACTAAAGGAGTAATTTTTCAAGCTACCACCTAGCGATCGCCTAATGGGATATAGACAATCAAATCCTTGATATATTTACCAGTTATGATTAACCTAATTTTTGCAAACTGAGTCGATTGTGATTATTTACCATTTCAGCGTATAGTTTTTCTAGCTGGGTAATATTCTGACTAAGGGTATATCTTTCTAATACTCTTTGTCGTGCTTTTTGTCCTAATAAAGTTCTTAATTCTGGTATGGTTTTAAACAAGGGTAAATAATTGCGTAATTGTCCGGTTACTCCTTGGGTTTTTAAAATAATACCAGCGCCATTTTCTAATACTTCTCCATCTGCACCGGCATCGGTGGCAATACAAGCTAAACCGGAAGACATTGCTTCTAGTAAAGATAGTGATAAACCTTCTACTAGGGAAGGTAAAATAAAGACGTCGGCACCTCTTAATATTTCTATGCGGCGTTGTTCATCGCCGATAAATCCTAACCATTTAATGTTGTATTCTTCGCCATAAAAAGGCATTAAAGATGAGGCGATCGGTCCGGTTCCGACTATTAGTAATAGATAGTCTGGCCCCATTGCACAGGTTTTCCATGCTTTTAATAAAGCTTCGACATTTTTCTCCATTGCTATTCTGCCTTGATAGAGAAAAATATGTTTAGCATTTAATTCTTCTTTAAGTAGAGAAAACCCAGGTGCATATTTTTGTACATCTACGCCATTAGGAATTACGGCTAATTTAGCTTCGGGTACGCCGAGTTTTGCTAATACTTCTGTTTGCATTTGGGAAAATACAATAACTCGATCGTAGTTGGCTAAGAAGGGTGCGTATAATTGATAGGTTAGTTGTTGGGTACTGGAGGTTAGTGTCCGGGGGTTTCTTTCAAAGGCTGGGTGAAAAGTTGCCACTAGGGGCACATTTAATTCTTGACAAATTTCTGGGAGTAAAAAATCTAGGGGGGAAAGAGTTAGGGAAGCATGAACTATATCAGGTTTAAGCTGACGCAGGGAACGGGTTAAAACTTGACGAGATTTAAGGGTGGGAATTGTGTAGATAGTTGATTTGTAAATACAGGGTAGAGATACTTCTGGGCAATCTGGCCAGCCTTTATCTACTCTTTGATTTATTTCTGTTTGCCCTAAACGGAGGGAGGGGAAAAAGCTTTCAGTGTCGAAGGGTTCTTGTTCAAAGTGGAGAAAACTAACTTTGTATCTTCTTGATAAAAGGGCATTTGTTACTTCACGAGAGTAAGTAACGTTACCACAAAAAGGAGATTTTTTACCTAGCCAAGCTATATGCATTTAAGTTTTGGTTAATTAAGGGATAATTAGTAATTGGTAATGGGTAATTGATAATGGTAATTAGTGGTTGGTAATTAGCCTTTGATTACCCTTTACCTAATTACTTATTACCCATGATTAGTGATGGTGGAGTTGTTGGTTTCGATACGGGAAATATACCAGCTTAGAATAGCACCTGCTATTGCTATTGCGGATAAACCTAGAAATACTACTCGTAAGCCCAGGAATGTTTCGGCTACACCGGCTAGGGCGAGGGGTAAACTTAGGGCGATATTGATGCCATTGTTTTGTAAGCCAAATACTTTACCGCGCATATCTTCGGGGGTTTCGGCTTGGATGGTGGTTTGCATGGGAACACCGACGATCGCGGCAAAAACTCCTAGAAGTGTGATTAGCAATAATGCTGGCCAAAGTTGTTTGGCAAATATGGATAAGCCTGCTAAGGAAGCGCCCATTCCCAGGGAACCGTAAAGACTTAGTTGGTTATGGTGAAAACGATGGCCAAAACTGCTACCGGTGATGGCTGCACCGATCGCCATACCTATGCCCCCTGCGGCTAATAAAAATCCAAACTGGGAAGCTTTCATGGTGGGAATTAGTTCTGCTAGGCGAACAGCTAGAACTGCCAAGGCTGCAAAGATGGAGAATAAAATTACCAGTTGGATCATGGCGCTGCGAACATGGGCATGATTTTTGAGAAATCTTAAACCATCACGGATATCTTCCCATACATGGGGTGGTTCGTAATCAGCAGGGGTGGGTTTTTCTTTGGTTTTGAGTAAAATTAGAATTATGCCAGCGATCGCATAACTGCCGCCGACTATTAATTCTCTACCTATTTCCCAGCCTCCAGATATTTTGGAGACGATCGCATCTGAAGCCGCTAATAGTGGTTCTCCGACGGCGAAACCAATAATTACTGAAGCCATCATTGTGGTAGTGTACAAGGAATTGGCTGCTAGTAATTGTCGTTTTTCTACTACTAAGGGAATTGCTGATTGTTCTGCGGGGGCAAAAAATTGAGTTAGTGTAGAAACTAGAAATGTAATTACTAATAAAATGTAAAACCCTACTGGTAAACCTGCTACGGGGGTTATATTTTTTACTAGCCATAGTAAGGCTGGTATTCCTAATACTAAACCTCCCCGCAGGATATTAGTAAATACTAATACACCTTTTTTTGACCATCGATCGACAAAAACCCCTGCTAATGAACCAAATAGCATGGCTGGTATAGTAAAAGCTACCATGATTGCTGATACCCAGCCACTAATTGGCTGGTTTTCTGCTTGAAATCGACTGGCAATTATGGCAATCATTAATACTAAATAAATTTTATCTGCCAGTTGGGAAAATACTTGTCCACTCCACAGGGCTAAAAAGTTCCGATTTTTTAAAACTGGTAGGAAACCGCGCTGTGGTTCATTTGATTCTGGCGGAATATTGTTATTTTTACCGTTGCTATCGTTGTTAATATTTGGATTTTCTACTTGACAGATAGTTTCATCTATGATAGATAAATCCTTCTCAGTTTGGTTGGTAATTGTGGGAATTTCTAAAACGGGGGTATCAACTAACTGAGGTGGTGTTGTGTCGGAGTTGGCAGGGAGAGGCCAAGATTTTAAGGTTTCACCAGTAATGCTGGTATCATTATCTGGTAATTTTAAATTTTGGTAGATATGATTTGAGTCACCGATGCGCTGAAGGCGGTTTTCTGGGTAAATCGATGACATCTGTAAGGGTGAATCGGCATCTGGCAATAAAATCATGGAAGAATAATGATTTACTTAGGACTAGAGAAATGTCTGTTCTGGTTATGTGTTTATTATATAAAATTTGTGGTTAAAATTTAAAAAGGCAAAAGTTTTTGGGGGTTGGGAATTGGGAATGGGGAATTGGGGATGGGGAAAAGAAAATTTTTTATTGTTGAGGTTTTTTCTATTGATTTTTTTGGCAAGGGTGGTTTTTGCTGTTGAGATGTTTTAATTTTTCTTTCAGTAAGTATAAATATTATTAAATTCTATTTACAATATATTAATGGGTTGGCAAAACATGAGGTTTTAATAATTATGTAAAATGCCAATGTTTATATTTTTTGATTATATTTTCTGGGGTAAAGGCTGTCTCTTATACACATCTGACGCTGCCGACGATACTC
>CAWUOF010000506.1:0-3498 GCA_963923765.1 uncultured bacterium
TTGGGTCAGGGGTTAAGTTTTTGATATTGCTAAAATCAAAAAATTCGCTATATTAATATGTAAGATGGCAATTTCTTGCCTACCTATTTCGGTATAACCAGAAAAAATAGGGTAAGCAACCTAGCTAGTATTATCAGGTTATTTACTGAAGAGTGTAAGAGGATGGCAGTTAGTACAATTGCCAAGAGCTTTTATAATTAGGGTGGTATGAAAAACTGATTTATGGAAGTGCGGGATAAAGACAACAGTTGAAATAGTTTAGGCTGTTGCACTCTGATATTAGCCAGAACCAGAATAAAATAACTATGTTAGTCTTATTTGATATTTTTCTATTATTTGGGTAAGCACTATCTAATAATTAAAATAACCAATAACGCCGTAGGCTAAAAAACCATTCTATAAAATTTTGTCTGATATTGGGAAATAAAAAGCGTTGTCGATACCATTCGGCGGCTGTTTGGCTAATAATTTCTGCTAAACTTGGCCAAATATAGGGGGAATTAGCTAAGGCATCTATTTTTAAATTATTAGCCATAGCTAAGGCGATCGGCTTAATCAATTCTTCGGCATTTACTCCTATTATACAACTTCCTAAAATTTCTCCATTACGACGTACTAATATTTTACAAAAACCTGTATTTTTTCCTAAAATTTGAGATTTTCCTATGGTTTTAAAAGATTTTTGTAATACTAAAACATCCTGCCCATAACGATTTTTAGCTTCGGTTTCATTCAGCCCTATTCTTATCATTGTTGGGTCAGTAAATAGGGCTTTAGGAATTATTTTATCATTAACTTTACTGCGGGCAAAAAACAAAGCATTTTTTACAGCTATAGTAGCTGCATAATGACTAACTGGAGTAAATTTATACCGACTACCACTAATAGCATAAATGCGAGGATTATTAGTTTGTAATTTGGTGTTAATTTCTATACCGCGTTGATTGATTTTGACTCCTACGGCTGGTAAGTTTAAGGAAGCAATATTAGGAATTGATCCTATTGCTAAAATAATATCATCGGCTTCTATAGCTTCATCTCCGGCTTGAATCCATTTTTTATTGTCTATACGTTTAGTTTGACTAACTTCTGTTTTGGTTAATACTCGCACGCCTTCGGCTTCTAATATTGCTTGAATAAAAGCCGATGTTTCTAAATCTTCTTTTGGTAAAATTTGGGAATTTTTAACTATTAAAGTAACTTGACAACCTAATCTAGCAAAGCTTTGTGCTAGTTGAATAGCTTCCGCAGAATTGCCGATAATTACTAAGGATTTTAAATGTTTTTTTTGCAGAAAATCTTGGAGTTGTATTGAGATTTTCTGGTTGATTAAATTTGTAATAAAATTTTGAGAAGTTAAATAACCTGTGGTTTCTAAGCCTTCTATTTCGGGAATAACTGGCAGATAGTCGGTAGCAATTAGATAAGCCCGCGATCGCACTTGTCTATTATTGACAAAAAATCCTAAATGTGGTAAAGGATAAAAGTTACCTTTTCCTAAAATTACATCTATACCTAAACTAGCTAATGTAGTTAAAGAATTTTCTATTTCTAAATTAGTAACTACACCTTGAGAGAATTGCATTATTTCATCAAATTTTATAGCTATATCATCTAATTTTATTTCTGCTGGCAAATAAATACCAAATTGATTAATATTGCGAATATTTTGGCTAATTTCTGCTGTTTGTCTAAGTATAGAATTATAAATAGTTTTATTTTCTGGAGAATTTACATTAGTTAATTCTGGTTCTATGAGAGCAACTCTAGCTTTATGATAAGCAGCAAAAGCGGCAGCGTAACGTGCTATTATACTGCCTCCTATTATTACTAAATCATAGTCAACTTTCATAATATTACTCCTAGCGATCGAATTTTAAAATAAAGATCTTATTATACTATAATATCTGTTAATCCTGCGATTAAGCGTTGGTTATCTTCAGGAGTACGAATAGCAACGCGGAAAAATCGATCGCCTAATTCGGGAAAACTACTACAATCACGAATTAAAATTTGCTGTTGTTTTAGTAATTTTTCTTGTAATTCAAAACTAGGTATTTCTGAGTGTACCAGTAAATAATTAGCCGCCCCCGGTAAAGGTTGTAATTTGGGTAAATTAGCCAAACTAGAAAATAATTCTGGCCGAGATGATAACAACCAATCCCAGGTTTTTTTGGCAAAATCTATATCAAATACTACTACTTCCCCAACGGCGGCTGCTAACCCATTTACGGGCCAAGGGTCACGCAATTGTTGCCAACGTCGTAGGCGATCGGGATGGGCGATCGCATAACCCAACCTTAAACCAGGAAGACTATAAAATTTAGTTAAACTCCGCAAAATCACTAAATTAGGAAATTGTGGCACTAGATCTATTAAGCTTTCCTGATTTTCCGGCGGTAAAAAATCCATAAAAGCTTCATCTACCACTACAAGAGCGAATTTTTCTAGGTAGGGTAAAATAGCTTCTCGTGAAAATAACTGACCAGTAGGATTATGGGGATTATTCAACAATAATCCATAACGAGAATTAACAAGCGGGAAGTCGGAAACAGAAATAGGTAGGGCGGGTGTTATTACTGATTTATCTTGACTAGATAAAATCAATTTTTTCTGTTCCTGCCCTAAATTCGCAATATTTAAAGGATACTTTTTAACCTTTGCACCAAAGGCTTTTAAACACCGCCAATAATCCCCAAAAGCGGGAGTGAGCAGATAAGTTATCTCTAGTTGAGATAAATCCCAGCCAACCCAGTTTAATAGTTCTGCGGAGCCATTTCCTGGCAGAATCCAATCAGGAGAGATTAAATGTACCTGGCTTAAAGCCGATCGCAATTGTCGATAATCTGGATCGGGATAAGTTTTTAATTGGCTCAGGTGGGATTGAATGGCAGCGATCGCCGTAGCAGGAGGACCCAAGGGATTAATACTGGCAGAAAAATCAACAATTTTCGCAGCATGACAGTCCGCTACTGCCGCTGCCCATGTTAAATTTCCCCCATGTAAAGGTCTTTCCAAGGATGATTTCCTTCCTGCTACAATTTTTTATTTATTCTTCGTCGTCTGAAGGAGCTACTTTCTCCTTAAACAACTTACCAGCAGAAAAGGCAGGCACCTTAGTTGCTGGAATTTCCATTTTTGTGCCTGTTTTTGGATTACGTCCTTCCCGGGCTTTACGCTCCCTGGATTCAAAGGAACCAAAGCCCACCAATGTTACTTTGTCCCCAGAAGAAACTGCTTCCATAATTGCTTCCAGAGCCGCACTTAACACTGCATCTGCTTGTTTTTTTGTCACGTTAGCCTTATCGGCTACTACATCAATTAATTCTCCCTTATTCATTCCAATCTCCTTTGGGGTTTATATAGCATAGGAACACTTCAAAGCCAGGTAATTTCGGCTCAAAGTTGCTGAAACACCCACAGGCTCTAAGTTTCAATGCCCTATTCTAATCACTATTTGTCTAGTATGGATCTGTCTCTTATACACATCTGACGCTG
>CAWUOF010000507.1:0-3487 GCA_963923765.1 uncultured bacterium
ACGAACTTCGTAAAGAAGAAAAAACCCAGAAAAATGCAACCAGGCAATCACAAATAGATGCATTAAATACCGACATTAACACTCTGAACCAAGAAAAAACTAATTTAGAAAATGAACGGAATCAGTTAACGGACGAGAAAAACACTTTAACTCAAAAAACAACAAAGACCCAAGGAGATAAAAAACGTATAAAAGAAATAGACGCAAGTTTAGAAAAAATTAATGATCGAATACAAGGTACTACATTTTCCAAGGGAATTGATGAACTAATCACGAAAAATAGGAATGAAATTGGTGAGCTAACAAGATTAAAAAATATAACTGAGGGGAAAATAGACCTAGCTAATAGCAATATACAATCGGCTGAAGGTCGAAAAGATTCGGCTGTAGAAGAACAAATAGAAGAATTAGACTTGACGGAAGAACTCAGTTCTGGCAATAAGAAACGAGTGATTAGACAAGCAATTCATATTAGTACAAATGCGGTAAAAATAGCTGCAAATATTGCCACTTTATCAGGGGCAGGTGCTATAGCTGGGGTTGCTATGCAAGCAAGTGCCGCCGGAGTAGAAGTGAGTTTGCCTTTCTTCAGAGCATTAAAACAATATGGCAGAAATGTAGCAGCTAAAACTAAAGCTAAAGGTGAAACAGGATTTTCTACTTGGTTGTTTGACTCTGATAAATCAACCAGGGCTAAACTGGATGCTCGCAAAAAGAATGTTGTTACTATCTTTAAAATGGTAAATAACCTTAATAACTTTTTACCTTTGCCAACTGAAGAACAACCGAAGGCAGAAAAAGAGGCACAATTAAAAGCGCAAGCTGCCCGAGTAGAAGATTACATAAAAGCTTCTGGATGTAGTCCGAAAGCTTTATATAGAAACAATGGTAAGCCACAAGAACAAGCTAAGATTTTATTGCAAGCACTTTATCAGCGAGAATTTTAAATTATGACGCCCAGTAATGCTCAGGCTCAAATTTATGCTAGACATTTGGTAGAGTTAGGATTTCTGGAAAATCTGGTTAATCAGATGGGTTATTCAACGGAATTAATTGAAGCATCAAAGGATGTACCCTATCATACATTACTGATTAATTTAGATTCGGATCAACAAGATAGGCCAAGGCAAATGACTTTGACCTTTTATCCCATTGATGCAGAACAGTTTGAAAATACATTACTTTTGCAATATTTTCTGGAGTTGCCTTTTTCAGTGCAGCCAAGGGCGATCGATGAGATGAATAAATTGCTGATTTATCTGAATAATAAAGCTGTAGTTGGACACTTTGGCATTACCCAAGGTCAAAATAAACTACATCATCGTTATGTTCAGACATTATCTAGTGAGGATGTGGTTAATGAAGGTATAGCTGCCGATACGATCGTGCTTTTTAACTATACATCTATATTATTTGGTAATATCCTAGAATCAGTTGCTAGTGGTAAAATGTCGGCGGCTGAAGCTCAACAGCAAGCCGATAATATTGGTTAAGTTGGTTAAATTGGTTAAGTTCGATCGCCTCTTTTAGGTTGGGTTAAGGTAACAAAACCCAACCTAAATATTATTCTTGCTGCAACCTGTATTAAACCAAAATCAAAACATTATTTTTCGCTTTTTGTTTTTATTGTATTTTGCCAGCTTATCAATACTTCCTTTATATCTAAAACCACCTAAACCCATCCTTTTACCTCCGTATCTGTAAGAGGTTTTTCTAACTTAACATATTCAGTTTTAGCAGCTTCTAATAAATGCTTCATTTGCACTACTTCCCCAGCATCAGCAGCAATAAAAGCAGCACTTAAAGCAATATTCCGAATATTTCCCCCTGCTACACTTAACCGCGCTAATTTATTAACATCTAATCCTTGAGTTGGAGTATCTTTTGGAAATACTCGCCGCCATATTTCGGCTCTTTGATTAGTATCAGGGAAAGGAAATTGTACTACAAAACGTAGACGACGTAAAAAAGCTTGGTCAAGGGCATTTTTTAAGTTAGTAGTGAGGATAGCTAAACCTCGATAAGATTCCATGCGTTGTAACAGATAGCTTACTTCTATATTAGCGTGTCTGTCGTGGGAGTCTTTTACTTCACTACGTTTACCAAATAAAGCATCTGCTTCATCAAATAATAATATAGCGCCTCCAGCTTCGGCAGCATCAAAAACTCGGCGGAGGTTTTTCTCTGTTTCTCCGATGTATTTACTAACTACTGAGCTTAAATCAATGCGATATAAATCTAGGCGTAATTCTCCTGCCATAACTTCGGCGGCGGTGGTTTTTCCGGTACCGCTTGCGCCTGCAAATAGGGCGCTAATGCCTAAACCTCTGCCACTTTTACCACCAAATCCCCAGGTTTCATATACTTTAGCACGTTGGCGAACATGAGCAACTATATCTCGGAGAATGTCGCTTTGTGCTGGTGGTAATACTAAGTCATCCCAGGTGGCGGCGGGGGGGATGCGTTGGGCTAAGTCGTCGAGGCGTTGTCGTGCCCGATCGCGGCAACTATCCCATAGTATTTTACCGAGTATAGGTGCTTCTATTTCGGTGTTTTGATGATTAGCTGCTAAGTATCCGATCGCTGATTTAGAAGCGGCATAAATAGCCGGTGCATTGAGGTTAAATTGAGATACTAATGCTTCTACTTGTCCATTTAAATTATCTGCATCGCTACCTAAAGCATTTTCCCAAATATGACGTTGTTCGATCGAGGTAGGTTTATGGATATCAAAACTCAGTAATAAACGTTGTCTTTGCCGTCTTCTTTCATAACTGCTAATAATTACAGGGCTATTTAGTCTTTCTGTAAAACGGGCGATCGCACTTTCTCGATTTGCATCGACATTTTCCACTTCATCACATTCTAACAGCAAGGCGCAATTACTTAAAATATATTCCCTTTCCCACAACCGCATTAATAAGTTTAATTCACTGCTATTACTAGGAATATCATCTCCTGCCATGACATATAATTTCAAATTTAATTCCCCACAAGCAGCCGCAGCAATACTCCTTTTACTAGCAATATCTTCTCCACACAAATTCACTGCGGGTAATAAATTAATATCCGATGATGACTGGAGCCACATTTTAGCTATTTGTTGCGCTAATTGCTCATGGGAATGCACCAAATATTCTTGAGTTTTAATTGGCTGCACTATATCTAAAAGTCTTTCATCTAAATGGGAAACTCCTGCTAAATAGTGCAAAATTCGTTCATCTATGCGTAATGGGCTAGTTGTTAGCCCATGACCGGCTCCTATTTCTATTAAACGCCATTTTCGTAACGATGCTTCCGGAGTTAAAGCCCCCCAATTTGCCCCAGTAAATACTGTTAAAGCTAGACTAAAAGTAGGATAATTTCGCTGGGTATCTCCCATTACTGCCCCACATAAACTAGCTAAACTGCCATCTAATTCTATTCCCGCACATAATAATAACTGTCTCTTATACACATCTGACGCTGCCGACGATACTCCTTGTGT
>CAWUOF010000508.1:0-3485 GCA_963923765.1 uncultured bacterium
CAACAACTTCGTATCCTTGATTATGCAATATAGCAGCAGCAGTAGAACTATCTACACCGCCGGAAAGACCAACAACTAGCTTTTTCATTCCCTTAGAAATTGGTAATTATTTTATTTAACATAAGGCTAAAAGTATTTCGTCACTAAACTACTTGCTTGGGTAATTTTCCCCTACTTTTAGCTTAACATCGGCAGATAGGATTTATTAATTATTTTTATTTTTTTCCTATCATTACTAACCAGGTTTTTTTACCCGATCGATGAAATTTTCTATATTATATCACAAATTTTTTTAATGGCAATATAAACCTATAAATATATTCTTGATATATCTTTTCTAAAACACCTGCCAACCAAAATAATTATTTACATAAATATCAAATTATTAAAATTTGTTACCATAACGGCGCAGGTTATTCTAGCAATTTTCCAGTAACATAACTTTCCAAATATGATATTAAGATTTTAACAGTCAAGGCAAATAGGAGATAATATACTTAATTGATATAGTTTAGAAAATAAATCAAGTAACCATGCTCAACAACCATCAACATAAATTTACTAACTCTCCTCGACCCATTGCTGGCTATTTTTATCCCTGCTGGCACAGCCATAAACTTAACTATTTCATAGTTTTTTTACCTTTATTATTGGCAGGGGTATTTTTTCCAGGAATTGCTGCCAATGCTCAAAATATACAGCCAAGACTTCTAGCACAAATTTTGCCAGTAGTTGATATTCCACCACCAGCAATACCCAAAAATTTATATCCAATCTCTTTAGTATCTGATAGTTATTTTATTGTAATTCCAGCTAAAAACGATGAAATAACACAACTAACCGAACAAATTAAATTGTTAGGAATGCCAAGTTTATCAGTGATACCAACATCTAATTATATTCTGGTGGGGAAATTTATAGATAAGAGCAAAGCCGAAAAGTGGGAAACATATTTTCGATCTTTTGGTGTACCTGCCGGTCAAATATTATTTCAACCCAAGCAAAATGTAGAAAATAGAACTGTTACTTTTAATGTGGCTCCTTATTCTAGCAATGTTACTCAACCAGAATATGTGGTAGCTATCTCTGGAAATCAACGTCAAGATTTACCTAAAATTGCGACAAAAATTAAGCAATTATTACCGCCAGTAATGTCTATTCGGCAAATAGAAACAGCAGTTTTGATTGGCAAATTTTATAATCGCGATTTAGCCAATCAATGGCAGCGTTATATAGAAAACCTTGGTTTTACTAACGTGCGAGTTATTCAGATGCCTTAAATAGTAGCAAACTCCTAGGTAAGCGCTTCAGCGTAAAAACTACCTAAATTTATGAAAAATTTACGCATATATTGGAGCTAAAAAATATGTAGGAATATTAACCAAAAATATCTGTTAACAAGGGTGCATTTATATAAATATAAAAAATTGTTGTTGCGCTTTAGCGCCCTTCGTAGACTAATTATAAAAACCAGAAAAGAAGTCAAAATACCAGGAAGTTACCAATGTATAGACAAGAATTAATTCAGCAATTTGTAGTAACTGCGGCACAAATGCGGGAAATAGAAGGGCGAGTATTTGCGGCAGGAATGCCTGTAGCAGCTTTGATGGAAAAAGTAGCGGGTTTAATTACTCGTCGTATTCAAGAAATATATCCCCCAAAAGGATTAGCAGTAGGAATTTTAGTAGGGCCGGGTCATAATGGCGGTGATGCCTTAGTAGTGGCGCGAGAATTACATTTTCGTGGCGCTAAAGTTTCTATTTATTCTCCTTTTTCTAAGTGCAAAGACTTAACAGAAAATCATGCTAATTATGCCAAAAGTTTAGGGATAGTTTTTGCCACGAAAATCCAAACAATTTTAGATAATTCCCAGGTAATTATAGATGGCTTATTTGGATTTGGTTTAGAAAGAATTATTCAGGATAATATCGCCGCAGATATTAATCAATTAAATGATTGTGGTAAGCCAATTTTAAGTATAGATTTACCTTCGGGATTACATACAGATACAGGGGCAGTATTGGGAACAGCAGTTAAGGCAAATAAAACCTTTTGTTTAGGTTTATGGAAGTTAGGATTATTACAGGATCAAGCCTTAGATTATATTGGGGAAGCAGAGTTAATTGATTTTGATTTACCTTTAACAGATATTACGGCAGTTTTGGGAAATTCACCTAATATAAAAAGGGTGACTAGGGAGTATGCGATCGCTCATCTTCCCTTACCTCGATCGCCCATTACTTATAAATACAAAGAAGGTCATTTATTATTAATTTGCGGTTCCCGTCGTTATGCTGGTGGAGCAATTTTAACCGCCCTTGGTGCCCGTGCCAGTGGAGTTGGAATGTTATCTGTTGCCGTGCCAGAAACATTAAAATCTTTATTAGTAGCTCAAGTACCAGAAGCCTTAATTATTGGCTGTCCGGAAACAGAAACAGGAGCCATATCTCATCTACCACAAGAAATTGATTTAAATAGTTATAATGCTATTGTTTGCGGCCCCGGTTTAACCAAAGATGCTACCTTAGTAGTAGAAGCATCTTTACAGGCAGAAAAACCTTTAATTTTAGATGCCGATGGCTTAAATATTTTAGCAGATCTTGGCATTAATTTTATCTTATCTCAAAGGAAACATCCAACTATTTTAACACCTCATAATGGCGAATTTAAAAGACTATTTCCTGATGTGTTAGAAACCAATAATAGAATTGATTCCATTAAAAAAGCTACTGAAAAAAGCGGTGCAATAGTGTTATTAAAAGGCGGTAGAACAATAATAGCTTCTCCCACCGGGTTAGTGTGGATAATTCCAGAAAGTACACCCGCTTTAGCCAGAGGGGGAAGCGGGGATGTTTTGAGTGGGTTATTGGGGGGATTAATTGCCTCATCGGTAGCACGAAATTTACCCTTAGAACCGATGGTTTCTGTAGCAGCTTGGTGGCACGCAAATGCTGGGATTTTAAGAGCAAATAAAAGAACAGAATTAGGAGTAGATGCTTTTACTTTGGCAAATACATTATTAATTTCTTTAGAATAATCATATACCAGAATATTTATTAGCCTGTTTTATATTCAAACTCCCTAATTTTTCTGGGTAAATTTATACAGGCTAACCTTAATATAACCTAATTGTTTTAGTTACTTTTGAGAGATTTTACCGGATAAATTCCTCAAAAAAAGCAATTTTCTTGTTATAAAAAAATCATTTAAGTTTCCTATTATTAGCAATTTCCTATGTTTCCTGCAATACTTAACCTGTTGTAGATCTATGTTGACAATTTAACTACATAATAAAACTATTTTTATGATGACCAATTATAACCAGGTAATCATAAGTTAATTAGTATTAAAAAATGGCATTGTCCACTACCTAATAGTTGATTTTTCCTAAAGTTTTAGTTGTTTAATTGATTTACATTTTGCCGATAAACGTTAAAATAATTTAAATATAATATTAATTTTGTTTCAGGAGAATATTTTTTAAT
>CAWUOF010000509.1:0-3482 GCA_963923765.1 uncultured bacterium
GGAAATTTGGTATCTGCCTCCATATTCGATTTGAACAAAATTGAAAACTGGTGGGGGGTTTAAAAGACATGGATGAAACAGAGATTAAATGAATTTGAAACTGTCAGAGAATGCGTCGATGCTGCGTTCAGAGACTGTCCTAATGTATGCGCGTAGCGCTATAACCAAAAACATAAAAATTCGGTAGAGAAAATATTTTCCCTACCGTTGATAAAACCTTGTATTTGCTAATTTTATAATTAGTCGATCGCCCTAGGCGATCGAAACCAATTAATTATTAGCCATTATTTTTAGCCATTAGTTGTTGTAGCTTGCGGTAGCGCTTCTTGTACTTGACCGGGCAATACCTTAACTTGACCGTCATTATCAACATCAACAACAGCCGTATCACCATCTTTTAAGCGACCTGACAAGATTTCCTCAGCCAGAACATCTTCAAGCAAGCGCATAATAGCACGGCGTAAAGGTCTAGCACCATAGCTAGGATTATAGCCTTCTTCCACCAAGCGATCTTTAAACCGTTCAGTTACTTCTATAGCAACGCCTTGATCTGTCAAACGGCGGAAAAGGTCTTTCAGCATAATATCAGCAATTTGCTTAACCTCATCCTTCACCAACTGACGGAAGACGATGATTTCATCGAGACGGTTTAGGAATTCTGGACGGAAATAGCGCTTCAGTTCTTCATTTACCAGAGAGCGAATACGATTGTATTGAGCTTCAGCTTGGTTATCGTAGGAGAACTCGAAACCTAAACCACCACCACCTTTTTCGATTACTTGAGAACCGATGTTAGAGGTCATAATTAGCAAGGTATTTTTAAAATCTACCGTGCGACCTTTAGCATCAGTGAGGCGACCATCTTCGAGGATTTGCAGCAGCATATTAAAGACATCGGGGTGAGCTTTTTCGATTTCATCGAATAGCACCACCGTATAAGGGCGACGCCGGACTGCTTCTGTTAATTGGCCACCTTCATTGTAACCGACATAACCCGGAGGAGAACCGATGAGTTTGGAAACGGTATGGCGTTCCATATATTCGGACATATCCAAACGGATCATGGCTTCTTCGGAACCGAAGAAATAAGCGGCTAAAGCTTTGGTGAGTTCTGTTTTCCCGACACCTGTGGGGCCAGAGAAAATAAAACTGGCAATAGGTCGGCTGGGGTTCTTTAAGCCGACGCGGGCGCGACGAATAGCGCGAGATACTGCTTTTACAGCTTCGTCTTGACCGATGAGACGCTGATGCAGAGTATCTTCCATGTGCAACAGCTTTTCCGATTCAGACTCGGTGAGTTTGTTGACAGGTACGCCAGTCCAAGATGCGACTATTTGGGCGATATCTTCTTCGTCAACAACAGGGGAGACATCGGTATTTTCTCCGGTGGTTTTTTTGTTATTGGCGATCGAACGGATTTCGGCTTTAATTTCCATTTCTCGATCGCGCAGTTCACCTGCCCGGTCAAAGTCCTGAGAGCGTACTGCATCGTCTTTTTCTTTTAATACTTGACGCAGTTCTTTATCTAGTTCTTTTGCCGCTGGGGGTAACTGAGAGTTTATTAGACGTACTCTTGAGCCTGCTTCGTCGATCAGGTCAATAGCTTTATCTGGCAAGTAGCGATCGCTGATATAGCGATCGGAAAGTTTTGCGGCTGCCACCAAAGCAGCATCAGAGATTTTTAATTTATGGTGTTGTTCATAGCGATCGCGTAAACCATATAGAATTTCAATGGTTTCTTCGACGCTGGGTTCTCCCACCATGACCGGTTGGAAGCGACGCTCCAAAGCGGCATCTCTTTCGATATGTTTGCGGTATTCATCCAGGGTTGTTGCCCCGATGCACTGCAATTCTCCTCTAGCTAAAGCTGGTTTGAGGATATTGGCAGCATCAATTGCTCCTTCTGCTGCCCCTGCACCTATCAGGGTATGAACTTCATCAATTACCAGGATAACGTTTCCGGCTGACCGGATTTCATCCATGATTTTTTTCAGGCGTTCTTCAAATTCACCCCGATATTTTGTACCTGCTACTAGCAAGCCAATATCAAGGGTAACTACCCTTTTTTCTTCTAGGATATCTGGGACATCATTGTTAGCTATCCTCTGGGCTAGTCCTTCGGCGATCGCCGTTTTTCCGACCCCTGGTTCGCCAATCAACACTGGATTATTTTTAGTCCGTCGTCCGAGTATCTGGATAACCCGTTCTATCTCTTTTTGACGTCCTACGACTGGATCCAGCTTGCCTTCCGCAGCCATAACCGTCAAGTTCGATCCAAATTCATCCAGTGTTGGCGTTTTGGTGCGGCTTTGAGAGCCTGGTGCTCCCACTTCTGCCGTTTCGCCCAGCATCCGAATTACTTGGGTGCGGACTTTGGAGAGATCAACTCCCAGGTTTTCCAGCACTCTCGCGGCCACGCCTTCGCCTTCTCGAATTAAACCTAGAAGCAGGTGTTCTGTACCAATATAGTTATGTCCTAACTGGCGAGCTTCTTCGAGGGATAATTCCAGGACCCGCTTGGCTCTTGGCGTGAACGGAATTTCTACTGCAACGAAGCCAGAGCCTCTACCAATGATTTTCTCAACTTCAATGCGAGCGTCTTTGAGATTAACACCCATTGATTTGAGTACCTTGGCGGCGACTCCGGTTCCTTCTCCTATCAGACCTAAAAGGATCTGTTCTGTACCTACGAAGTTGTGTCCCAGGCGGCGGGCTTCCTCCTGGGCCAACATGATTACTTTTATAGCTTTTTCTGTGAAGCGTTCAAACATGATAAATTCCCATCACCTGCTGAGTGCCGGTAGATTTATCTTAGCATAACTAAATAATTCGTCATTTATGCTGAAAAGTATGGAAATTACCCAGGTAGTTTTTCGGCTTTGAGCAAAAAAATGTTACAAATTTAACCAAACATACATAAAAATAATAATTAATACAAATTAAAAAAATTATTTGGTTGTGTTAAGAAAAAAACTTAATATTGGTGGTAGGCGGGAATATTGCCTTGGGGATAAGTAATTGCCAGTGCAATTGATGGGCGCGATCGTAAATTTCCTGCTCCCACTTTGCCAACATATCGGGAAATTCTGGATAATGTAAACCATTCAGCCATAAAATTAAAGCATCTTCTCCCGTTGCATAATATTTAGGTCTGCGTCCGGCTTCCCGAAATCCAAATTTTTTATAAAGAGAAATAGCAGAATTATTAGAAACTGATACTTCTAAAGTAGCCCTTTCTAAACCTCGCCGCCAAGCCGTGAGTAATAGGGCATAAAACATGGCCTTTCCTAAACCCAAACCGCGAAAATCTGGATGAATACCAATCATAGTAATATGGGCTTCTTCCAGAATGGCATTTAAACAACCTAGCCCCACTAGGTTTAAAGAGTTTTTATCCTCAATATTATCTGTCTGATGGGAAATGGCTGTGTTGGGCAGCAGGGAAATAATTAATAAATTACTATAGGGACTATTTAACTCGC
>CAWUOF010000510.1:0-3473 GCA_963923765.1 uncultured bacterium
CTGCTCCCTTTCCCCCTGGTCGGTGAGCGCAGCCGAACCGCTGCTCCCTTTCCTCCTGGTCGGTGAGCGCAGCCGAACCGCTGCTCCCTTTCCCCCTGGTCGGTGAGCGCAGCCGAACCGCTGCTCCCTTTCCCTCCTGCCACCATGCCCCATGCCCAAATTAATTATCAATAGTCAATTTGTCTATTTTATTGTTTGATTTTAGATTATTTACTGTTATTTCTTGATGATTAATGTCGGAATTTTGTTTGATGTAACTATAGGGAATAATTGTTTCTCCTTTTAAGCCATTGGCGACAACTCCTATAAGATTTACGCCAGATATTTTTAATTCTTCTAGGGCTTGTTTTAGCATGGTTCGATCGGTTTTTTCTAGTCCGACAACTAATAGTATGCCATCAGTATTAGCACTAATAATACTACTGTCAGCTATACCCAAAAGAGGCGGAGTGTCATAGATAACTAAATCAAAATTTTCTTGGCATTGTTTCATTACATTTTTCATTTTATTTGATGCCAAGAGTCTAGGGGGATCTGGGGGAATAGGACCAGCAGTTAAGATAAACAGATTTTCATCGACTGGGCATGGGTGAATAAAGTCTGTAACGGGAAGATCGGAGATAATAGCGTTACTTAGCCCTAAAGCATTTTCTAAGCCCAAGGGCAGGTGTAGTTGAGGCCAACGTAAATCACCATCTACTAGTAACACACGCTGCCCCATAGTGGCGGCAGCTAGGGCTAGATGTAAGGCAACAGTAGACTTGCCATCGGCAGAGGTGGCGGAGGCGATCGTTAAAGAGGTAATGGGAATATCTGAATGTAGTAAACGTAATTTGGTATTTAGACAGCGAAAAGCTTCTTGGAAAGCAGAAATATTTTTAGAGGAAAATTGCGCTTCTTTATCATCAGGAATTACTCCTAATACGGGTAGTTTTGTAGCATTTTTTATGTCTTTAGGAGTGTACAAGACATTGTTAAATTTCTCAGCTAATATTGAGACAATAATACCTAATATTAATCCACCTATTGCTGCATATAATAGATTTTTCTGGAGGTTAGGAGAAATGGGAATAAGTTGGTTATATTTGGTACGGGGTATTTCTGGCCCGGAAATGATTTCCCAAGGGGTTTGTTTTTGCTGGGCAGCCTCAAATAGTAATTGATCTCTTTTAGATGTAAGTTGGTTAAATGTATTGGCGATCGCTTGCATTTTGCTTTGCAATTCGCTATATTTACGAATTATTACCGGAAATTCTTTTACTTGGTCATTTAAGCTATTTTCAGCTTGAATTATTGCTTTATTTCTAATTTCTAAAACTTTAATTTTGCTGGCTGTATCTAGTATTTGTTGGGCGATACCGAGACGCAGGGAATCTTGGAGACTTAGGCTAGGTAGATTACTAATTTTATTGGCTAATTCTTTACCTAATATTCGTTGACTTTCTTTTTGTAAAAGGGGTAATAGATTTCTTTGTTGATCTCGTAAGTTTTGAATGCGTGGATGGGATTCTGTAAACCGCGTTTTTTCTATGGCTATTAGGTTTTCTATTTCCTGCATTCTTTGGGATAGTTGTTGATAGTTATAATCTTGACTAATGGCAGAGGCAGCGATGGCTTGATCTAGGTTAATTCCTAGTTGTTGTTGCAGCATTTTTAATAGCGATCGCATTTGTTGTAATGCTGTTTCTGTTTCTATTTTTTGCTGGCGAATTTGACTCATTTGCTGAGTCAACTGTTGCGCTTGCATACCAGGTTCAATAATTTTATAACGCAGCCGCAATTGTTGTAGCTGTGTTTGCAGTACTTTACCTTGGTCTTGTAATTTTGGTATTTGCGATTGGATAAATTTTAATATTTCTTGGTTTTGTTGTTTTTTATTTTCTTTGCTGTATTTTATATATCCACTGGCTATTTGTTCCAAAACTACCTGAATTTTTTCCGGATTTGTATTTTGATAACTTACTTCGATAATTTTAGTGTTATTAATTCTTTCTATTGATAGATTATTTTTACCAAAGGTTTTATTACCCGTTTTTTGAGCAAATAAGCTATCATAAGTAATTTCTGGATAACTAGCTTGTATTTTTTTTATTAACGGCAGCATTACTTTAGGACTGCGTAAAATTTCTATTTGGGTTGCATAATCAAATCCATTATTTTCTAAGATTAAATTTTCTGGGCTTTTTTGTTCATTAGATACGGATTCTACTAAGATTTGAAATTTACCTTCATATTCTCTGACTTGCATTAAAGTCCAACTATAAGCCGTCACTGTGACTGCGGTAGTGACTCCTAAAGTTAACATGATTCTCCGGCAAGCTGCCGCCCAAAATTTGCCCCATTTTATCTCTTTTTCGTCAGGTTCGGGCTGGGCTTTGTACCAGGAGGGTAATAGCCGTGTTTGTTTGATATTATCTTTTACTCGTAATGGTTGAGGGGTTTTTTCGGTCTCCATTTTGACCTCTCTATATTTTAAGGTGATTGCGATGGGTTAAAAATTTATCCCTGATTTTGATTCTGTATTCCTGAAAAAACTTAATTTAACTGCGATTCATCTTTTTTCAATAAAATTGCAACATAAGCTTATCTCTTTTTATTTTAGACGTTAGTTTATTGTTTGTTTGTCTAAAACTCGCAATAAACCTTTACAAAACTTTTAGTTTTAAATATATGGGTTATCATCATAGGTTATTTACCCTATTTTATGGTTTACCTAATTATAAGCATAAATTTTAGGGACAGCATAACCTAAAAACATTATCCTCTAAAATATACAGGTTTTTAGCCTAATATTAAAAATGGGGTGTGTCGATTAAATAAATAATTAACAGCTAAAGAGATTTCTGACACACCCGATAATTACCTAAAATTAGGTATTATTGCTAATTTTTTGGTATTCGCTGCGAATAGTTTCGATGCGATCGCGATTAACACCCAAATCTGACTCACCTAAACGAGAGGCAGAACGAACTTGAATTATTTTTGCTTCTGGAACTAGATAAAATTCTACATCGTCAACAAATCCCATCAAAGTAGTAGAAAATTCAGCATATATATAATTATCTGTTTCAGCAATAATTTTTGTTCTCGGTTGCGCTTGAATGATTTTTTTGAGATTTTCTATTGCTTGCTGTGGAGTAGAAGTATAGACTAAAGGTGCAATTTTATGCAAAGCATCTTGGCTGTAACTGTTAACACAGTTAGGTGTATTCGGACAAGGGGCTAATTTTCCCTCAGTAATACCAATATTAGTCGGGGGAGTACCAGCAAATAAGGTAAGTTTATCTGGGAAAAATAATCTAATACCTATCCAGCCGCCAATCGTGATAAGTAATACTAAAACGATTGCTAACATTTTAGGAATGCGGGTATTTACTTTTATCGGAGAAGTTGTCATTATTTTAGCCTTTAGTAAGAGATATATGGTGCATTTCAAAAAGGTAAAAACTGTTGTTGCGCTTTAGCGCTATTCG
>CAWUOF010000511.1:0-3470 GCA_963923765.1 uncultured bacterium
CCCCTGCTCCAATGCCCAATGCCCCATTCCCAATTTTCCAAAATTTTACTTGACAAATCATACTCATACCGAGTACGCTTTAGATAACAGCAAAAATAAAACCCATCCATCAAGGAACAAAAATTATGTTGCCCAACCGTGAAGGCCAAAAAGTACCCAATGTTACCTTTCACACTCGCCAAAATAACCAATGGGTAGATATCACCACTCAAGATTTATTTGCAGGTAAAACAGTAGTTGTTTTCTCCTTACCTGGTGCATTTACTCCCACCTGTTCCTCAACTCATTTACCGGGCTATAACGAATTAGCTAAAGTATTTAAAGCTAATGGAGTAGATGATATTATTTGCATTTCCGTTAACGATACCTTTGTAATGAATGAATGGGCAAAAGACCAAGAAGCCGAAAATATCACCCTAATTCCTGATGGTAATGGCGACTTTAGCGCCGGCATGGGAATGTTAGTAGATAAAACAGATTTAGGTTTCGGACAACGTTCTTGGCGTTATTCTATGCTAGTTAAAGATGGCATCATAGAAAAGATGTTTATCGAACCAGAAGAACCAGGGGATCCATTTAAAGTATCCGATGCCGAAACCATGTTAAAATACATCAATCCCCAAGCAGAAAAACCTAAATTAATTTCTCTATTTACAAAAGTAGGCTGTCCTTTCTGCGCCCGTGCTAAAGCAATGTTAAAAGAACATGGTTTAGACTATGAAGAAATTGTTTTAGGTAAAGAAATAACTACTCGTTCTTTACAAGCAGTTACCAATGCTAAAACAGTACCTCAAGTATTTATCGATGGTAAATTAATCGGAGGTTCCGATGCTTTAGCCGCTTATTTAGGCGTTAAATAAGTCCTAATAAATGAGATAATACATTATTAAATGATGTGCCTAGATATGAGAGACGTTAATTATAATAAATAACGTCTCTATTTTAATATAAATATATATTATTGATGATTATATAAAAACATTAAATATGGGAAAAAATAAACGGTTTAATCAAATATTTAAATTTTTATTTATGTTAATACTAATTATAATTATAGCCATATTTGTTGATAATTGTACATAATATTGTAGTAAAAAATAGCATTATAAAAACCAGGAAAAAATCAGATATCTGACTGCTTGAATGCGTCGGGTATTTAATGGGAACCCAAAATCAAGCACAAAGAATTGTAAAGATTTGTGTCAATTTTCAAAGATAATGGGTTAGGGAATAGATCAAAAGTGGCTAAAATAATTATTAGAGAAATATCAAGACTTCAAGAAGTTGATTTTAATTGGATTAGACTGCAAAAGGAGATAAATGCACGTTTCTACTTCGGTACTGGATGAATTACTAGGAGCTTTGCCGAAACTACGTCCACAAATGTATTTTAAGTCTTCCTTAACAGCCCTATCCCATGCTATGGAAGATCGGGTATTGGCAGGGGCAGATAAGCCCTTAATTATAGCGTGTTTCCAAAAAGAGCGTTTTTATCGCCAGGAAGCCCATCGCTATCAACGCATTGCAGCTATTACCGATCAGGTGTATGTACTGGCAGCACCAGAAACGGATTTTAGTAACCGCTCAGATAGCTATGAAACGGTAGCATTTGTACCTACAGATAGTCTCTGTCAAGAATGGCATTTGGTAGTAATTGGGAAAAAATATGCAAGTTGTTTAATATGTCGAGAATGTGGAGAAGATATATTAGGTAATACTTCTGCTCATGGGGAAGATGATAAGCAAAATTTGCGCTTGCCTATAGATATGGATGCAGCCAGAAGATTTGAGGGAATTTGGACATTCGATCGCCAGATTAGTTGCCAAGCCGCAGAAATATTATTAAATAGAATTTTATTATATAGACCAGAATTAGCTAAAAAAATTGCCAGGGGAAAAAAACAGTTATTAAAAATAACATCATCCCCAGAGGAGATACCAGATCCCTTTGCCCAACGTCTGGTGACTTACTTACAAGCTGGACACTATAAACTACTAAAAGCCTATGGAGCAATTACCCGTCAAGAAAGAAAAGAACGTTTGGTAAATTCAATTACAACAACAATTCGGCGAAGTCTAAATCTCCAAGAACTTTTGCAGGTGGCCGCCGATGAATTGGGGCAAGCCTTGAGTGCTTGTCGCTGTTTAATTTATTGCACTCAAGCCACAAATACGATCGCCACTATTAGTCACGAATTTTTAGGGGCTTCTGTAACTTCCGTTATCGGTGAAAATTGGCCATTACAAGATAATCCCCTTTTTCAAGAAGTAGTAAAACGGCGGGAACGAGTTTATATAGAAAATGCCCAAAAAGATCCCCGTCTAGTTGGTACACCTGTAGAAAAAATAGTCAAGAAATTTGGCATTATTTCTTGGTTAATGGTACCAGTACTTTATCAAGACCAAATTCGGGGTATAGTTGAGTTGCATTATTGCGGCAATTGTTCCCATAGTTGGCAAGAAGATGAAATGGCTTTGGTGGAGGCGATCGCCGCTCAAGTTGGTGTAGCATTAATTCAAGCAGAAGCCTACGCTAATTTAGAAGATTTAAATCAACAACTCGAAGCCTTAGAACGTACTCGCAGTAATTTAATCGCTATTACTGGCCATGAACTTCGCACCCCCCTTTCTACTATCTTAGTTTGTCTGGAAAGTCTGGCTAATGAACCAGATATGTCCCCTGATCTGCGTCAAGTTATGCTTAATACCGCCCTATCTGATGCTGATCGCCTTCGCAAACTGGTGCAAGATTTCCTAACTTTATCTAAATTAGAAAGTGGCAGAGTACAATGGCATTTAGAACCTTTACCTTTACAAGAATGTATAGATTTAGCCTTGAGTAATATTCGCACTCGTCATAGTCTTTCAGAATTACCGCGAATTACAGCTAATTTATCTCCAAAATTACCTTTAGTACAAGCAGATGGTGAATGGCTAGTAGAGTTACTTGCTAAACTCCTAGATAATGCTTGTAAATTTACTTCACCCCAGGGAGAAATTATTTTAGATGCTCATCCCAATGGTGGAAAGCTTCTCCGAGTTACTGTTGCTGATACTGGAAGAGGTATTACTCCCGATCGCCTAGAAGCAGTATTTGATAGGTTTTATCAGGAAGAAGGAGCATTACGCCGCACGGCAGGTGGTACAGGTTTAGGTTTAGCTATTTGTCGCCAAATTGTCAATAGTTGGGGCGGACAAATTTGGGCTGAGTCTGCTGGCAAAGATCAGGGTAGTCAGTTTCATTTTACTATCCCTATCTTTTCTAATAGTAATGAATCTTCAGGTAATTCTAATTCTCGTAGTAAAAATCCACCAAAGAAGTTAAAAAGCAAAAAATAAACTTACCCATTTCCAGGGCTGTTTCCTGTTAATTTTTGACTAAGATTATAATGTTTATCACATCAAATTTTCTGGTGATAAACTTTATGACAATTAATCTTATTTCTAGTTGTTAATTTATCGATAAGGCA
>CAWUOF010000512.1:0-3469 GCA_963923765.1 uncultured bacterium
CGATGATAGTTAGGAGTAACGATAATATAACTTAGGAATTTATCTATATTTGCTGATAAATGCCAATTACTATGATGAAAAATTACATTGATGGCAAATAGAATTTCATAAATTAATGACCACTCAATTTTAATTCCTAATATCCAAATTAAAAATATTTTCGGTAAATTAGATGCAAATATTTCGATAAAATGAAATCTATAAGCTGTCGAAATATTCATTTCCCTATCTGTATGATGCACTCTATGGAAATTCCAACCTATAGCCCAATCATGCATTAGTCTATGCCAAAAATACATATATAAATCTATAATTAAAATAGCTAAAATTCCCACTATCCCAGCATCATTTACTAATTGTAAGATTTTTGGACTATATAAGTGATTATTTGCTGCTTGAAATAATAATGATTTAGTAATAAAAATCATGGCGATCGCATTTATTAAAGCTAAGGTAAAATTATTACCAACTCTTTTCAGCCAATTGCCTTTAAAATTATAAAACGGAAAGATAATTTCTAATATACCAAATATTAATAAACTGCCTAAAATTATTATAGTTTTCCATTCCATAATTACCCATTTATTAATTCTACAAAAATTATCTATTTTTTCCCTTTTTTACTTCTTTTATACATTATAGCAGTTAGTTATATCTGTAAAAAACTGGTGTAAAAACTGTTATTGGAATTTTCCCTAATACTTAGCTTAAGATGTTTCCTCAGTATTCGGCGCACAAACAATTTGACTTTTACTAACAATTGTTGCTGGTATTTGTTGAGTATTTGGTATAGTCGATCGACAAATTAAAGTAATAGTATTCTTCTTATCATTTTTTGCCCAAACTATGCCAGCAAAGCTTTTCAAATTATTATTTCTGGCTGTGCCATATATATAAGCTATATTTTCCTTAGTTTGTATAGAATAATTATAATTTTTTGATTGTCTGGAAATACCTATTTTTAATTCCTCCAAGGTTTTAACAAACTTATTTTTTTCATAATAATAGGCTTGTTGACCTCTATTAATTGCACCAATAGTATTTTTTGCTTCTGCTGATGTTGCTTTACTACCACAGGATATAGCTGAAGGTAAAAATATAGTAACTCCAATGCCAACAATACTAAGAATAATGATAATTATTAGTAATTTAATTAAACTGAAACCCGAATTTTGCTGTTTTGCACTTAAATATTGTAGGAATTTATATTTAAATATGCTTTTCATAATTTTATCTTTTAATATTCAGGTACAGATTTATCAATTTCTCGACTCCAAGCTTGAATACCACCTTTAAGATTATAACCTATAATTCCTTGATTTTGCAGCATTACTAAAACTTTAGCCGATCGACTTCCGACTTGACAATGGGTAATTAAACGTCTTCCTTTTAATAAAGATTTAATTTTAGCTATACCTTCCCCCTGCTCAATTTCTGATAAAGGAATAAGAATAGATCTAGGTATTTTCGCTATGGTATATTCTTCTGGTTCCCTGACATCAATTAATACAAAATCTTGAGAATTATTATCAATTAATTGTTTGAGTTCCTGCACAGTAACTTGGGGAATGTGTGCCTGTTTAATTGCATTACCGATAACAGGTAAATTTGCACATAAACTTAAAGGAATTCCTGCTTTTATTAAGGGTCTAAGTATATCAGGATTATAAACAGAAATAGCTGTAACTGTTGTTAATGTTGCAGTTGCTATTAACCCAATATACAAGGCAAATTTTTTAATTTTGTGAAAATTAGATGTTTTTTCTGGAGATTGATAATTATGCATAAATACCCAAGCAATAATTGATAAAAATCAGAGATGATCAAATTTACTTTTTAAAACATAAGTAAATGCGATCGCCATCTCCATCTCATGGGACAGCGATCGCGCACGACCAATTTACCAAACAATCACCAATAATTAATTATACCACTATTTGGCGTTCTTGCAAATTTTTTAACTCTTGTGGCACGACAGCCCCGCACTCAGTGATAATAGCAGAAATTAACTCAGCCGGAGTAACATCAAAAGCCGGATTATAAAATTCTACACCAATAGCAGTTAACCTAGTATTACCTACTTGATAAATTTCCACTGGATCTCGTTCCTCAATGGGAATTTGACTACCATTAGATAACTCAAAATCAACAGTAGATAAAGGTGCCGCGACAAAAAAAGGAATATTATGGGCTTTGGCTACCAATGCTAAACTATAAGTACCAATTTTATTAGCTGTATCCCCATTAGCAGTAATGCGATCGGCTCCTACAACTACCGCATGAATTAGTCCCCGATGCATACAATGGGCAGCCATGTTATCAGTAATTAATGTTACCGGAATTTGCTCTTGCACACATTCCCAAGCTGTCAACTTTGCCCCCTGTAAACGTGGGCGAGTTTCATCAGCAAAAACTCGGTTTAAACGCCCTTCTCGCCAAGCCGATCGCACCACTCCTAAAGCTGTCCCGTAACCCGCAGTAGCTAAAGCACCAGCATTACAATGGGTAAGGATATTTAGTTTAGTTGGATTATCGGGTAAAACTTTTAAACCATTATCACCGATCGCCTGACAAGTTTGTAAATCTTCTACTTGTATTTTTTGGGCAGTTTCCAGCAATACTTGTTTTAAATAATCAACTGGTCCGATAGTTTGCTGTGCTGTTTTTAACATCCGTGAAATTGCCCAAAATAAATTAACTGCTGTTGGGCGAGTCGATCGTAAATCTTCAGCAACTTTTTCTAAATTACTTAAAAAATCACCTCGATCGACTGTTGCAATTTCCCTCGCCCCTAAATACATACCATAAGCAGCAGCAACACCAATAGCCGGGGCACCTCTAACAATCATAGTTTTAATTGCCTCTGCCATGTCTTCATAGCGGCGAATTTCTACTAAAACATATTCTCCTGGTAGTTTAGTTTGGTCAATTAATAAAACTCGATCGTCTTGCCAAATTACAGGATAAACTTGAGAAACTTGAGAAACTTCTGAACTCATGGTAATAAATTATTGTACTTGATGAATTTTATTAAATTCTCCCATAAATAGCACCATAATTTTTATAATTATTTTATAATCGGTGATTAATGGTGATTAATATCGATGGGTGCATCTCATTGTAAAAACCGTTGTTGCGCTGTCTTCGCTCCAGTGGACTATAAATAAAAATCCTAGATATTTGTCTAGTTAAAATATTGTTTTTTGGCAAATATGAGATGCACCCAATATCGATCGAATTTGTTAATTTTATTAATTGATTTTCGCTATATAACAAAATATAACAAAAAATAACAAAATATATAAATAAATTTAGATTCTTATATCTATTAAAGTGCCTTGCAGATTAAAAATTATTGTGATAGGTTTAATAAAAGCATAGAAAATTTAAAAGAGAGGCATTTTTGTAAAAAATACAGTATGTTAACTGTGCAAATATTTGTAATTGTGATTTATAGTCCATTGGAGCG
>CAWUOF010000513.1:0-3456 GCA_963923765.1 uncultured bacterium
TTATTGAGGGTATCACTGATTAAAATTTTAAATTTATCAGTATAAACCCTGAAAAATTTCTGTAAAAAACTTGATAAATAGTTACAATTAAAATATTAGAAATTTAAAAGCATTCATCATTCATCTATAGTTATGAGTAAGATATACAAAAAATTGTGCAAATTTACTATTGTTTTTAGTGGAAATTAGTATTATATTATATAGTATAACTACTGAATCATAAGATCAGGGATTAATGTTATCAATCTAGGAATAATAAATATAAAATGATCAACATCATTGAAAATGGGGAAAAAATAGATATTGGTATTCCCATAGTTGGTATTGCCGTAAGTAATTCTACGGAAGGATTAAAAGCTTTAGAAAAATTTTTTAATAATACGCCTTCCGATAGTGATGTAGCCTTTGTTGTGTTGGTGTATGGTGACTCTAAATTTAATTTAATCCAGGATTTATTACAAAAAAATACTCAAATGAGGGTGAACCAGGTTGAAAATGGTATGTTAATTCACTCCAAGAGTATTTATATAATAAATACACATCAAGATAATAATTTTATTCTGAAAAATGGCAGTTGCCAAATAATTGCAAAAAACGAGATTACTGATAAAAATATAAATTTTCCCATTGATATTTTTTTAGAATCCTTAGCCAAGGAATGTGGCGATCGCGCCATTGGGGTGATTTTATCAGGCACTAAAAATGATGGCATCAAAGGCTTAGAAAGTATTAAAAAGGCAGGAGGATTAACCTTTGTTAAATCTCCAACCAATGCTAAATTGAACGCAAAAATCGAAAAGGCGATCGCCACAGGCATTGTCAATCATATATTACCAGCCCAATATATTGCGAAAATGATTTATGAAATTATTAAAAAACGGCAACGGGAAACACCAATTTATCAAAAAACAGTCAATATATTACCCCAAACCGAAATAAAATCAAACCACCATAATTTGGTCAGTAATATCCTAGAAAATATATATGATGCTATAATTTCTACTGACATTAATGGTATCATTAAAACCTATAATTATGGTGCAGAGGTTACTTTTGGCTATACTGCCCAGGAAATGATCGGTCAATCTGTGGGAATACTCTACAAAAACCATGACGAATTAACAAATTATATTATTTCAAATTTGCTGGTAAAAGAACGCTACGAAACTGAAGTTAATTGTTATGATAAAAAAGGCAACATAATTTATATTGATTTACGGCTGTCGATAATTCGAGATGCACAGGGTAACATTCTCAGCTTATTAGGAATTGCTCGCGATATTACAGCCCGTAAACAAGCTGAAATGGAAAAGGAAAGACTTAAACAACGACTAGATTTTCTGATAAAACATAACCCAGCTACCATTTACAGCGCCGAAAATTACGGTAACTACAAATGCAAGTTTATTAGTAATAGTATTGAAAATCTTTTAGGCTACACAATCGCCGATATAGTAGAAGATCCGGATTTATGGATAAAAATAATTCATCCCGATGATAAACAAAGGGTATTTGATGCAATTAATAATTTATTATTTAAAAATTACTATCTTAAGCATGAATATCGGCTGCAACATAAGCATGGGCATTATATCTGGGTGTATGATGAATTAGTATTAGTGCGAGATGAACAGGGAAACCCAATGGAGATAGTGGGTTATCTTAGCAATGTGAGCGATCGCAAACAACAAGAAATCGAACTACGCCGCTATGCCGAAGAAGTAGAAGATATATATAATAATGCTCCCTGTGGCTATCATTCCCTTAACCCAGAAGGGCGTTTTATTAGGGTGAATAATACGGAATTACAATGGCTAGGCTATACCCGTGAAGAAATGTTAGGTAAATCTATAACTGAATTTTTTACCGAAGAGGGTCGTCAGGCATTCTTGCGTAATTATAAAATTTTTCAGCAACAAGGGTGGGTAAAAAATCTGGAATATGAAATGATCTGTAAAGATGGTTCGATTTTGCCTGTGTTGATTAGTGCAGAAATGGTGCTGGATACAAATGGAAAATATCTTTACAATCGAGCCACTTTGCTAGATATCCGGGAACTCAAACAAACTGAAAAACAACTGCTAGACAGCGAAGCTAAACTACAAGCTATTCTTAATTCTTCTCCCTCAATAATTTATGTAAAAAATTTAAAAGGAAAATACACATGGGTAAATCAAGCTTTTTTGGCACTAAAAGGCTGGAATAACGTTGATGTTTTGGGAAAAAATAATTATGACTTATTTCCCCGTGAAATTGCTAAAGCCTCTACAATTTCTGACCACAAATTGATCAAAAAAGGTGAGATAAGTTCCTTTGAAGAAACTATTCAGATCGGTGATAAAAAGCAATTGTTTTTTGGGCATAAATTTTTGCTGCGAGATAGCGAAGGAAAAGCTTATGGCATTTGCGGTATGTTTACAGATATTAGCGGTCGCCAACAAATAGAAATAGCCCTAGAACAACAAATAGCAGCGATCGAGGCAGCACAGGATGGTATTGCTATTTTAAAAGATAATCTTTATATCTATTTGAATCATTCCCATATAAAAATGTTTGGCTATACCCAGGCAGAAGAATTGTTAGGGAAAAGCTGGACGATACTTTACTCTGCTGAAGAACTTGCCCGCTTTGAAAAAGAAGTATTTCCGATTTTAGGGCGCGATCGCATTTGGACAGGAGAAGCCATTGCTACTCGCAAAGATGGGAGTACCTTTTATGAAGGACTTTCTCTAACTATTACCACCAATGGGTTATTGATTTGTGTATGTCAGGATATCAGCGATCGCAAACAAATAGAAATCCAACTTCGTAATCTTTCCGATCGTCTCACCGTAGCTCTACAGGTAGGGGCGATCGGTACTTGGGAATGGGATTTAGCTGAACAAATATGCTGGGATGAGCAAATGTATAATATTTATGGTTTAGAAAATTATAAATACCCAATAACATATCAAGCATGGTGCGATAACATTCATACTGAAGATTTGGAATATATAGAAGCTTTAGCACAACTGGCAATTCAAACAAAAACCCGTTTTGAAGGAGAATATCGAATTTATCGCCCTGATGGTACATTACGCTGGATTAATACCATTGCCGAACTACAGTACAACAGCGAGGGAAAACCTATCCGCATGGTGGGTATTAATCACGACATTACCGATCATAAACAAATAGAAATCGCCCTGCAAAGACAGGTAGAAAAAGATCATTTAATGTTAGAAATTAGCCATAAAATTCGCGAATCTTTAAATTTACAAACAATTTTTCAGACTGCCTGTAGTGAAATTCGCGAAGTGATGGCTGCCGATCGAGTAGGTATCTTTAAATTTTATCCTGAATCCAATTTTAATGATGGTGAATTTGTCGCGGAATCTGTGATAAGTAATTATTCTTCTGCCTTACAAATTCGTGTGCATGATCATTGCTTCGGAGAAAACTACGCCCATCTTTATG
>CAWUOF010000514.1:0-3450 GCA_963923765.1 uncultured bacterium
TACCATTTGGACTATCTTCAATAAGTTGTTGTAATTCGGCAATAATATTTTCGCCATAGTTTACCCTAAATTTTTTTAAATCTTTTTCATCAATTAAAGGTAAAAGGTCTAAATTTTTATACGCTTCTTTAAAGGATATTAATAAATCGTTAGACATAAATTTTATCTCAATTTTAACTCTGATGGAATTTTACTAATTTGATTATAACAGAAATTATATAAAAATAAACCGGCGATCGCTCTTTTTTTTTAACTCAACAAAGGCGATCGCTATGAAAAATTAAGCCATTACCATACCACCATCAACATTAAAAACTTGTCCGGTAATATAACTAGCAGCCGCATCAGCAGCTAAAAATTTTACCATACCCGCAATTTCTTCCGGTTTACCATAACGACCAAGGGGAATATATTTTAAAATTTCCTCAGATTTTAAATCTTTTGTCATGTCTGTAGCAATAAAACCTGGCGCAACGGCATTAACAGTAATACCACGACTAGATAACTCTTTGGCTACAGTTTTAGTAAACCCAATTACACCTGCTTTAGCCGCGCTATAATTAGCTTGACCAGGGTTGCCCATTAGTCCGGCTACTGAGGTAATGTTAATAATACGTCCGGCTTTTTGTTTAAGCATAATTTTACTAACCGATCGTGTACATAAAAACACACCAGTTAAATTAATATCAATAACAGCTTGCCAATCTTCCGGTTTCATTCGTAATAGTAATGTATCACGAGTAATCCCTGCATTATTTACCAGTATGTCAACACGCCCCCATTTTTTCATAGTATCATCTATCAATTTATCTACTTCTGGGGCTTTAGAAACATCTGCACCCAGGGCGATCGCCTCTCCCCCGGCGGCAGTAATTTCTGCTGTTAACTCTTCTGCCGCAGTACTAGAACTGGCATAATTTACCACTATCTTAGCGCCTTCGGTAGCTAATGCCAAAGCTATAGCCCGACCAATTCCCCGTGATGCCCCAGTAACGATCGCCACTTGTCCGCGTAAACGTTGCAAATTTTCTGGTAATGTTTCCATGAAATTTCCTCTAAAAAGTGTAGCAAACTAGATTATTTTAAGACAAAGTATGGTACATCGTTACTGTTGTAAATATATTTAATGTCCTCGCCAAATATCTGCGATATGAAATTACAAAATTTTGTTATTACCGCAGTCCTCACTGCCGTTTCTGTTTCTTTAAGTACCCTTTTTTCTCCGGTATTATCACAAGAAAAGCCAGCTTTATTAACAGCACAAAATTCCCAAAATTTACCAAATTCCACCGGGCAACCTAATATTTCTATAAAAAATGTTTTTTATACAGTAGAGGGTTCCACTCCCCAAGAAATACGGGCTAGTATTAATAAATTACGTCCGCAAATGCAAGATTCTAATAACCATAAACGCTATGATGCTTATACCCAATGGTTTGTAAAATGGAATTATTTTTATCAAACTCAAAATAATCGCTGTTTGATTAAGACAGCCCAGGTAAATGCTGATATTATTACCACCATGCCTAAATGGAAGGTTAACTCCAAAGCATCTAAATCGGTAAAAAATCAATGGGAACGCTATATAGTAGCGTTAAAACAACATGAAGAAGGACATCAAAAAAATGGTATAAATGCCAGTAAGGAAATTTTAAAAACTATCAATAATTTACCTGATTATAGTTCCTGTACTCAGTTGGGAACTGCTGTAAATGCTGCCAGTAATCGTATTATCAAAAAATATAACCAAAAAGATTTGGAATACGATCGCATTACTCAGCATGGTGCAACCCAAGGTGCTACATTTCCCTAATTTTACTCTATAATTGAAAGGCAAGCTTACACCCTTTATTTTCTATTATGGCAGTAAAAAAGCAATTCGCCAGCTTTCAGGATTTACTCGCCGAAACCAAGTTACCTATCTTAGTAGATTTCTACGCAACTTGGTGCGGGCCTTGTCAAATGATGGCGCCGATTTTAGAAGATGTAAATAAACAAATGGGAGATAAATTACGGATAGTTAAAATAGATACTGATAAGTATCCGCATCTAGCTTCCCAATATGGCATTCAAGCATTACCTACATTGGTATTGTTTAGAAATGGTCAAGTGAGCGATCGTATTGAAGGTGTAATGCCTACCCATGAACTCATTAACCGTATCCAGGGTTTAATGTAACCACTAGAAACTAAACAATAGAACCCCGGTTTCTCAAAGAAACCGGGTTTCTGAACTTCAATAAATCCTCAATAAATCCTCAATAAATCCTTAATAAAACGGGTTTCTGAATGTTTCCAATTAAAACTGATTAGTTTCTGCTGGAGTACCTCCTGATTGATCTAAAAAGAAATTCTTAGCAGAATTATTTTGATAAACACAGTTAATTTGTTCTTTTGCCCCTGGTTTATTTAACTCTTCCGTAAACCCGAAAGTATTCATTCTGTTACGACAATCTCTTACTTGATCAGAAGTAATTAATTGACGTTGTTCTAAAATTGCCCAGTTGTTACTACGCAAAACACAACCAGGGCGCATACTAGGCTGGGCTACATAAACATTAAAGGGATTAAGAGTTACAAATAGGCGAGCATCCATTACCATTGCAGAGGCGCCATATTGAGCACAAATATCAGCATTTGGTGCTTTTTGATCGATAAAATCGCGAGAGGCAACGTTTTGTGGCGTAAAACTAGCATTTGAACTAAAACCAATGCCAATACCTATTCCGAGGATAAATACACCTCCAATAATTGCTAGGGAGGAAAAATTAAAACTAGAAGATTTATTTTTACGTTTCATCGTTATTATTTTTTACGCTAGACTAATTTGATAAAGGTTACTAAAAAGCGATCGCCGCTTCTCTTTTCCAGTATGCCGAATTTTTGCCCTTGATGTGTATTTTTCCGTAACCAGACAATGGCCCCAAACCATAAAAAATAATCAGGTAAACCTCCTATTTAAAATTTAAGAAAGGAAAATTATACATCTTTACTTAAAAAAATGTAAATATTTAATAATTATTTTGCTTATAAAAAAAATCATCAAAATTTTTATTGTATTTTAAAACACTTTTTGTGTTTTATGCTGCTGAATACTATCTTTATTTCATTATAAATTAGAAGATTGATTGACAAAGTAAAAAAAATGATCCATCTTAACCTTAATGACAAAAGCGATCGCCCCCATCAGATTGTCAATGAAAAAAAAATTTCAATAGAAAGCCTATTATGGTCTATTGTAGACAATAGCAGTGATGGCATTTTTATTATTGATGTACATCAGGTTGATTGTTCGGTTAACTCTCAGATAAGTACAAATCCAAAAACTACTGATTTTCGTTTAAATGCCGCTAATGCTATCGCTAGGAAAATATTATCTATAAAGCAAAATCAACTAGATATTTGCTTAAAGGAATGCCTTGCGCCTGCTATGCTAGAAAATATCTGGAAA
>CAWUOF010000515.1:0-3448 GCA_963923765.1 uncultured bacterium
GTATCGGTACATTAGTAGATGATTTATGTACTAAAGACTTGCGAGAACCCTATCGAATGTTAACTTCTCGGTCAGAATATCGTTTATTATTACGTTCTGATAATGCTGATGAAAGATTAACACCTTTAGGAAGAGAAATTGGTTTAATTGATGACCGTCGTTACTTGCTATTTACGGAAAAATATGCTAATATTAACGCCGAAAAAAATCGTTTACAATCCAATAGAGTCAAAGAATTAGACGAAATAGGTAAAGCAATTTTTGCCGATACCAAAATGGCAATTAAAGGATCGATTACTTTAGCAGAATTGCTACGGCGTCCAGGATTACATTATATTGATTTAGAACGATATGGGTTAGGGAATCAGGATTTAAACCAAGCAGAAAAAGAAGGAGTAGAGATTGATATTAAATATTCTGGATATTTGCAACGGCAGCAAAATCAAATCGAGCAAATAGCACGGCAAGAACACCGAAAATTACCGCCAGATTTGGATTATCATGGCATGGAAACTTTATCAAAAGAAGCGCGGGAAAAATTAGCGAAGGTAAAACCCCTTACTGTTGGTCAAGCAGCACGAATTGGAGGAGTAAACCCGGCGGATGTTAATGCTTTATTGGTTTATTTAGAGGTGCGATCGCGTCGTGAATCTGTAAATGTATAGTATATTTTCTTAATAATAGGGTGATAGATCAGGCGTTGCTTAATTTGGCAATGCCCCAGTACTATCCTGTGGCATTTTTCTCAAATACCCCTAAATAGTTCTGAGTTTTACAGTTTTTCCATGAGTTTTATTTTATGATTTTCCGTGAAAAAAGCCCGCCTCTGGAGAGAGACGGGTAAAAATTTACATCGGAGTCTCAATTATAAAAATAACCGAAGCTATGCCCGATTTACAAATTGGGTATAGCTCAATTTTTTAAAATTAGCAATTTAAGCGGTAAATAGGTTATAGCTCTAATATTAATAAATATTAAACTGGACATAAACAGTCCCCAGCTAAGGGAATTTGTAGAAAAAATTTATAAAATCAGACTTGTCAGGTAAAAAAGCTTTTGTAAAATCGATTTATAGCCTAAAAAATTTACTAGGCATAAATTAACCTATATAATTTGTAAAGTATTATGGCCAAAATAATCCTAATTAAGTGCTGGTGTTGCTAAATTCAAATTAACTAAAAAATTCTTGTTGTAAGTTGGATTGTTCAGGAATCATTGAGAGAAAATTGTTATGCCACATAATGTCACCACTACAAAACCGATCGCCCTAGAATCGTCCCCTGAGTCTGGCAGCCCAACAGACTTAACTGGGGCAGATGTTAATGCCGATCGCATGATGAATGATCTTTTTGAAGATGTTGATCGCATTTTAGATGGCGGCAGCTTGCTTCCTATTGAACCTGCACAACCAGAATATGTATCTTTACAAACTATTAATATTCCCCATTTAGTTTTACCTACGATAACTTTACCGCCTCCAGAAGTAGAACCTGTGCAAAAACAGGTAGTTATCCAGCAACAGGATACAACAGCAGAAAATGAGGAAAAACAACGTCAAGCTAACCAATCTTTTGACAGAATGCTTTTAGGTGGAGCTTTTGCTTGTTTGGCTATAACTATGGGATTATGGTTAGGTAGTCGAGGTGGGGTCGATCGCTGGTGGACGACAACACCACAAACATCAACAACAACAAAAGTACCTAGTCCCCAAGCAGAAGCAGATGCTCAATTTGGTCAATATATGGTTCGATCACTGGAAATTATCGACCAAAAAACTACTGATGGTAATAAATTAAATCCTGCTTTGCCTGTAGTGGGAATGCCTCTACCCCCTGTACCTCCTGCTAGTGGTAACTTTCCCGATGTTAATAATTTAGTGGCCGCACTTAATCGAGTGGCTCTGTCCCTCGATCGCTTCTATCCCTCGATCGCCCAAGTACCTATTCCTGGCAGAATTATGCCAGTTTTACCAAAAGCACCTCAAAATCAAGCTAATATAGGTTCTAATCGTACTCCCGCGAAAACTGCTCAACAACCATCAAAACCTGCATCTCCCCAAACAGGAACAGTCAAAGCAACTCGTAAGCAACAAAGTAACCCATCACCAACTGCTGTCGCTGCCGCACCTCCTGTTAGTACACCTGTCGAAACTCCATTACCCGCCCCTGCTGCTACTCAGCCCACCTCAGCCCCAGAAACTCCTCCCACTAATAACACCACTGCTACTGCCACATCACCCACTCCGGCATCAACACCTAGTCAGGTACATACTTTGGTAGGATTACTGGAATTAGGCGATCGCTCTGCCGCCCTATTTGAAGTTAACGGAGTAGCCCGCCGTGTCTATATTGGCGAAACTATAGGCTCTAGTGACTGGACTTTAGTTAAAATAGGCAAAGGTGAAGCTGTAATTCGTCGTGGTGGAGAAGTTCGTTCTATTTATGTCGGACAAAATCTCTAAAAATTTCTGCTAATACCTAATAGCTAATGGTTAATAGTTGATATAGCAGAGAACAGTAAATAAAAGATAGTGAAACCAAAATTTTACTGTGTATATTTCTGGTAATATTCTCTGCTATAAATAATAATGATGTAATAATTGCTATATTGTCTGATTTTTAATTGATTTTTAATTAATTAATACATTGCAGAATAATCATAGCCTAATTAACTATTAGCCATTAGTAATTTTAAATTCCAGAATAATCGCAGCCTAATTAAATATTAGCCATTAGTAATTTTCAAAAAAATTTAAATTACAGCTTATTTTAGGTTGATAAGGCACAGAATTAACTAAAGAGGAGTTCCTACTATGGGTGTGTTTGAGAATTTCAGTCGCTTTTTAGAAACCCGTTTAGAGGAATTTCTTCGTAATAATCCCCATTTAGAATTAGAAGCCCTTGATGAACAATTAAGAGAGCAAGAAGAAGGTACTATTAGATTAATCAAAGAATTACAATTTCAAGAAAAAAAATTACAAGATGATATTCTTGCCACTGCCCAAGAAATTCAACGTTGGCATTCTCGTATAGATAAGGCAAAAGCAGCAGCAAGATTAGATTTAGCCCACGCAGCCCAAGAAAGAGAGGCTGCTTTGTTGCGTCAAGGTAATCAACTTTGGGGACAAATGCAAGGTTATAAAGAACGTTTGCAAAAAGCTAATGAGTTATTGCCTCAAATTCAACTGCGAAGACAAGAAGTAAAGGCAAAATATGCTGAAGTACAGGCTGCTAGAGCTAAATATAAATCAGAACATACCTGGGAAACTACTGGCTGGAATCAAAATTATAAACCTAATATTAATCAAGCTGATTCCTTAGATGAGCAATTCCGACGCTGGGAAGCAGATGAGGAGTTAGAAAGATTGAAACGTCAGATGGGGAAATAGGGCATGAGGCAGGGGAGCAGGGGGGCAGGGGAGAAAGGGAGCAGGGGAGCAGGGGAGCAG
>CAWUOF010000516.1:0-3437 GCA_963923765.1 uncultured bacterium
AGAATTGGGCCTAGCGTTTATGTATTAGGAATATCGACTAACGACTAACGACTCCCAACTCCCTTTCCCCATGCCCAATTCCATAACTCTAATTCCCCATTCTAAATTCTACATTCTAAATTCTACATTCCCAATGCCCCATGCCCCATGCCCATTAATAATAAGATGAAATATCCTCGTGACAATCATCTGCTAAATAGGATAGGGCACGAAAACGTAGCCCTACTAATTGATCATATAGCGGATTAAGTTTACACATGGGGGGAATGTGGACTATTTTATGACCAAAAATCTTAATATCTCGCTCAAAGGGACATTGAGGCGGAATCATTTTACACAAAAATCGGGCTAATTGAGGATCGTGAATTTCTAAATTATCTAGCCATTCTCGGACTGGGTGTAGTAAGTCGATATGGTGATGTCCGTTGTTGGGTTTAGCAATGATATCTGATTGGACATCTATTTTATGACCTTGATCATTTACTAAAGTTTGTCGCAAGGCTTCTAAAGCTGTGGGTTTTTGTTCTAAAACTTGAAAATACTTATGCAGAATTTCATCCTCCGATTTTGAATACACACCATCAACTACAGCTACCATTACTGCCGTTCGCAAAAAGTTTTCTGCTGTAGCGCTATCTTTTCCAAGACTTGCGGCTAATTCTGCGGGGGTAATGGGTTCTATAGAGCAAAAATTTAGATTTGGTGCTAGTTCATTTTCTGTAATACTAGCAATTAGTTGCTGTTCTTGAGAATCAAAATTACCATCTGCCCAGGCGATCGACAACAAGCCACGCAGCCATACAGCCATTTGTTCGCTACTGTAGGGAGATTTAGTCATATTTAATCTAGCCCTTTTGAGTCAATTTACCTAATAAATACTATTTATAACTATCTATAGCTTGTTTGTCTTTATACCAGCCAGATTTTTACTGGCTATACATAATATAAAAACGCTGAATTTAATATCTGCGGCAAACTATCCAGCGTAATTCTATAGGCGATTTACCATTTGTTAAGGGAAATAATCTTTGACCTGTAGCCCAAGTGTTAAACCAATCAGGGAGAGGCCATGCTTGGGTGGGTAAATTTTTTTCTTCATATTCCCACACTGACTCATCCGAGATTAAGTTTAAGGGTAAATTTTCCATTGCGGCGGCTAATTCTGTTCGGGTTAAGAAAAATGAATCGATGACATGAGCCATTTCGCGATCGACTTGATTGGGGTTATAACCTGGTGCAGCCAGAAAAGTACTAAATAGCAATAAACCACCAGAGCATAATATATCAGACATTTTCGCAAATAACAATCTTACTTGAGCAACTTCTCGAAAATGGGGTACAACAGAGGCTAACAAAGCTAATTTGTAATACCCATGTTTTATTTTTATGGATGGATCGAGAAAATCTCCTTGCATAGCTTGAATGGGTAATTTTTCTGCTGCTGCCGATCGCCTTAACAGTTCGACAAAATTTCCCGATAAATCTAAAGTATGAATAGGAAAACCTAACCGCGCTAAGGATAAAGCATTTCGACCCGTACCTGCGCCAATTTCTAACACTGGGGAATTAGCAGGATTGTCTAAACTATGGGCAATTGCCATTACTTTTGCATCGGGATATTCACCAAAAATCAAGCCCGAATGGGTACGAGTTAAATTATCACATTGCTCGGCGATCGAGGTTATTTGTGTTACAATTTGACAAGTAACTTTTCTACCAGGAGGTTTAGCCGACTCATAAATTAATAACACTTTAGAATAGGGAGAAGCTTGGAAACCTGTTTGTAATTGCTCTGCTAAAATCGGGCGAATTTGATTTAATTCTGCTGGGGAAAAAGGTTTTCCTAATGCTAAAAATAAGGCTGCTATCCGTTGCATATAATTTTCTAACAAGGATGGCACACAAGGAAAAGCGATTTCTCCACGACTACTAATCCATGAATTTAAACCTTGGAGAAGAGATTGCTGTAATATATTAGTATCTGTGCTTGTTTTTTGTTGATTATTTGGTGATATTTTGTGGTCTGTCATAGTATCTTAATGGTTATATAAATACTAATAATAAAATTTTAAATAGATAAAAAATAAGTTGCGGATAGCTTTTTCTGAATAAAGAAATAACTATCCGCTCGAAATAATTTTTATGAATTTACTAAGATTCAACTGCTACCAGTAAAGGTGACTTCAGGGAATTTTGTTTGAGCTTCTGACAAGGGGCGGCGTTTTCCTTCCTCTTGCCAATAGTTAATCACTTCAGTAGCTTTGTTGAGTAAAGCAACTCGATCGACTTCGGAAATCCAATGCTTCGCTTCTAGCTCATTTTTTAGCTGTTCCCATGCATCTTTCCGAGGCCAGAAAAAATAAGAAGTTAAAGGGCTAGTACCTTTGCCCACTACTTGGTCAACGGCCAGCGCTACGTTGTCTTCTAACCACAAAACTTTTAAGATGAACTTTGACAATCAAACCTCCAGGCAAAACCCAGGCTGTTTTTCAAAAATATACAACCTTCCTATATTACAGCATTGTATGGGTTTTGGCTAAAATATTTTAGCAATATATTAAAATTAGAGGTAAAAATTGGCACAAGAATCTAGTAACACAGTTAGTAAAACCCAGGCTATAGCAATTTTTGACATTGATGGAGTGCTTAGAGATGTAAGTGGGTCTTATCGACGGGCTATAGCTGATACTGTGGAGCATTTTACGGCGGGAAAATATCGCCCAACACAGGCAGATATCGATCGCCTGAAAAGTGAGGGCCTATGGAATAACGACTGGCAGGCAGCCCAAGAATTGATTTACCGCTATGGGGAAAGTCAAGATAAAACGAGAAGCCAGATAAATATAAATTATGATGAATTGGTGACATTTTTCCAGGGGCAATATTTGGGGGGAAATGGCCAAAAATGGACAGGTTATATTTGCGATGAACCCTTACTAGTAAATATTGATTATTTTCAACAACTCAGCACGGCAAATATTGCTTGGGGCTTTTTTAGCGGGGCACCTCGATCGGAAGCAAATTATCTATTAACCCACCGTTTAGGCTTAAATTTACCAGTATTAGTAGCAATGGCAGATGCCCCAGATAAACCAGATCCTACCGGACTTTTTGCGGCAGTTAATCAGTTACAGGATAAACAAGGCTGGGATGATTCTACACCGGTGTTTTATGTCGGGGATACGGTGGCTGATATGTATGTAATAGAGAAAGCTAGGGTGTTACAGCCCGATCGCCGTTGGGTAGCAGTGGGGATTTTACCGCCCCATGTTCAAACTGACTTCGATCGACGTCTTGCCTACACAGGAGTTTTGCAAAAAGCTGGGGCTAATATAGTTTTAGGAAATGTGCAGGAATTTAATGTCATGGTAATGGCAGATTTTCTGGGATAGATTGATTTTTTAACGCCAAGTACACAGGCAATTTAGGGAAGAAAA
>CAWUOF010000517.1:0-3434 GCA_963923765.1 uncultured bacterium
CACCAAAAAAGTTTGATTTTTCTATATTGTTTAATAACACCAGCGTTTTAAAGTTATACCACTATTAATAAATAAATTAATTTAAATTAACAAAAATTTTAGCAACATAATTAATAGTTAGCGGTAAAATTTATGGTAGAAAAAATTAGGGAGCATCTGATTAAAACTAAAAATACTAAACTAGAAAGAATATTACAGCTTGCCTGAGACTCGGAAATATTTTTCCGTTTGTTGCCTGGTTGTCAACCTGAATAAATAACTTGTTAGGCAAGCCCTATCTAGCGTTGTGAGAGGTTGTGAAATGAAAAACAAATTATTAACTTTAGTTTTTGGTGTTTTAATTACTTTACCTGCTTTACAATTACCTGTTAAGGCGGAAAAAGTTTGTCAAGTAACAGATCCGACAGGTACTCCCTTAAATGTGCGGGATAGTCCCAACGGTAATATTATTAATGCACTGAAAAACGGCAGAGAAGTTTATATTCTCGAAATATCTTATGATGAGAGAAATCGTCCCTGGGCAAAAGTAGCGGGCTATTATGATGGAGAGTATAGAATTTGGGGATGGGTATTAAGAGAATTTATTAGTTGTTACGATCGCTAAAAACCTTGTTTAAAAAACCCGTTGTTGCGCTGAGTGCGCCTCTAAACAATAACCAAAAATATCTATAATTTTTGTTTATATTTCACTGAAGCAAAGATAGCGCAATAACAGGTTTTTAATGACTATAAAATACCCACTGTAATAGTGAGATTATTTGACATTAATTTTCTATTACTTAACTATTTTTCGCATATAATCTCCCCACAATACCGCCGCATTAGCACCATAACCAATGCTAGATTTATTATTATCATCTCCTAACCAAATACCAGTTACTAACTGCCGACTAGGAATATAACCTACAAACCAAAGATCAACCCCATTATTAGTTGTACCTGTTTTACCTGCTTCATCTCCCAAACCAATAGAAGCACTACGACCGGTGCCGCTTCTAACTACTCCTTGTAATAACACTGTCATAGTATCAGCTACTTCTGGAGAAATAACCTGTTGATTTGCTTCTGAGTCTTGCTGATAATCGTAAATTATCCGACAGGTTTTATAATTTTTAATATCGCTACATTTGTTACTATCACGAATTCTAGTAATAGCATGGGGACGATTTTTTACACCGCGATTAGCTAAAACACCAAAAGCGCCTGTTAATTCTAAAACAGATACTTCACTTTGACCTAATACTAAACCGGGTACTAATTTTAATTGAGATTTAATTCCCATCCGCTTTGCCATTTCCGCCATTTTATTTAACCCGATTTGTTGGGCAATGCGTAAAGCAATGGGATTTTCAGAAGCGGCAATACCAGAATACATATTTAAACTACCGCCACCGCTATTGCATCCAGCGAAGTTTTGACCTTCCCAAGTTAGAGGTGTACAAGAATAGGCAGTGTTAGGAGAAATACCTTGTTCGATCGCGGCAGTATAGGCAAATACTTTAAAGGTTGACCCTGGTTGTCTTTTTGCTTGTACAGCGCGATTAAATTGACTTTGTTGATAGTCTACTCCCCCCACCATTGATAAAATTTGTCCGGTACGAGAATTAAGAGTAACTAGGGCACCTTGGGTAAATCCTACTGATGCACCATCATTATAAACTGTTTTCCGCAGAGATTCTTCTGCCTGTTTTTGCATTTGGCGATCGAGACCAGTTTCGACAATAAAATTACCATCATTAGCTACATTAGGCAGTAACTCTTCTAATTCATTAAAAACATATCCATAGAAATAAGGCGCGATCGTACCTTGTAATTCTTTACGGGCTTTTGGTGTAATTTCAATGCGCGATCGCTTGGCTTGACTAGCTTCTTCACCACTAATCATACCTAATCTAGCCATACGTTCAATGACGCGATCGCGCAATTCTACCGAAGTTTTATAATTTAATGCTGGATTAAAACTATTTGGTGCTGGCAAAATTCCTACTAAAGTAGCTGATTCAGAAATATCTAAATCCTTAGCAGATTTCCCAAAATAAAATTGAGCCGCATCTTCAAAACCATAGGCGCAAATTCCCAAATAAACTTGGTTTAAATACGCCCGCATTAACTCATCTTTACTGTAAAAAGTTTCTAACTTTAAAGCTACAATAGCTTCTCGTAATTTTCGCCCTGCTGAATCATTTGTACCTACATATTCTCTAAATAAACTTCTGGCTAATTGTTGAGTTACTGTACTTGCTCCTTCACGAATTCCACCCCCACGAATATTAGTTAATAAAGCCCGTACAACCCCTAATGGATCGACTCCTATATGCCAATAAAAACGACTATCTTCTGAAGCGATAACTGCCTTTGGTAAATAAGGGGAAAAATCTTTAATACTAGCTAATTCTCCATGACGGGCATTGCAAGGGGCACGTAAAGGCGTTACTTCATCACCGGCATAAACCACTACAGGGCCTTGCACGGAAGAAGGCAAAGGACGCGTGGGAATTTTTGGCCATTCCAGGGCTACCATCCATAAAGTTAACAAACCGGTTATGCCACCAATACCATACATACTCCAGTTAAATGCTTGCACATACCAAGCTGGCGGCTCATAATATTTAATTCTGACAGAAGCTTGTAGATCCGGCGGGCCAAGAGTAAAAACATCGCCATGACGTAATTCTATAGCGTTAATACGTCGCTTGCCACGATAAATGCCATTAGTAGAGTCTTCATCTTTGAGGAAAAAGGGGGCATTGCGTTGGTGGCTATCGCGATATAGGGACAGATGAACTTGACTAACTACGGGGTTACGGACAACAATATCGCAGTTTTTAGACGATCGCCCTAATAGATAGCGATCGCCTAGTAAGGGAAACACCTCGGCTTTATCGGCATTAGCATCTTGTACCCAAAGTTCGGGTACTTTGGCATTAGGCTTAAGTGCCAGTTGGGAAAAATTAACTTTAGCTTGGACTGTTTGCACTGCTTGGGTGATAACTCCCAAGATAGTGCGCGGTTGTTGTGGGGGTTGCGGTGGAGTCATGTTGATCGATTGGCACTCCTATTGGAGCTAAAAGCTCTGGAAGGTAAAATATAATAATTAATTTGTAGATTAACCACTGACTACAATCGTATATTTGCTTTTTCACTATTTTAGCTATAACCTGAAAATCTGGTATAACAATGGGCCGTTTTTCGGGTAGCTTTAGCCTGAGCAGTGCTGATAAATAAAGTAACTAATAAATTTAGAATGTATAATTTAGAATGTATAATTTAGAATGTAGAATGTAGAATTTATAATTTAGAATAAATAAGAACCTGGTAGGGTGCGTCAGACCAAAATTTAGGAATTAGATAAATAAACTAATTATCTGACGCACCCTAGAAATAAGAACCTGGTAGGGTGCGTCAGACCAAAATTTAGGAATTAGATAAATAAA
>CAWUOF010000518.1:0-3430 GCA_963923765.1 uncultured bacterium
GGTTTTTATAAGGCGATCGGCTATACATTTTAATGTGTTAACTATAGTTTTTTTACCTATACAACTGTAATTTGTATTTATAGTCCATGAAGAGCGCTAAAGCGCAACAACGGTTTTTATAAGGCGAAAATTTATATTAAAAAAGGCTGCCTAAGATAGACAGCCTAAATATCAATCAATTATGAACAAATGATTATTCAGGGGAATTACCATCTTTAAAAGATGATAACCAATCACGAATTTGCTCGGAAGCAATATCGCGTCCACCCAAACCAAAAGCAATAGCAATAGCTACCGCGATCGAGCCTAGAAGTAAACCAAAGGCAAGATTAACGATATTACTAGCTATTCCCATTTGTTGTAATGCCATTGCTGACACTAAAGCAATAATGGCAATGCGAGCGGTTTGTGCTAAAATTCGAGCTTGGCGATTACCTGCACTACAAATCAAATTAAACGCCAAATTTGCTAAATACAAACCAATACCAAACACAACCAAACCCGATAAAATCTGACCAGCAATAACAACAATTCCAGAAATAATTGATGTTAATGCCGGAATATTTAAGATATTGGTGGCGGTGACAGTTGCCACTAACATAATGCCAATTAGTACGATAAGTCCGCCAATTTCTGAAGGAGTTCGTACTGGCACCATTGCCTCTTGTAAAACTGTTTCTTGTTCTGTTTCTGGAGTTTCTACTGCACTATATTTATGATGGATTGATGTATTTTGCAAACCTAGCCAATAGAAAATATTATTGAAGCCAATACCGGTGAGAATATTGGTAACTAAATCACCAATAAAGCGTCCGAGGAAATAGGCAACAACCAAAATAAAACCCGCCGTAAAAATTTGTGGAATGGCGGTAAGAATTTGGTTGAGCATGGCGATCGCCGGCCCGGAAATAGCAGCAATTTCTAAAGAGTTTAGCGCTGATATTGCAGTGGGAATTAATACCAGAATATAGACGATCGTACCAATAATCCCAGACAGAGATTGACCATTAGTAGCTGGACTAATACCAAACTGATTACCTATTTGATCTAAACCAGTTGCGGCTAATAAATTAGTGACTAACTGGCGGATAACCTGAGCTAATAACCAACCTGTACCAAGGATAATTACTGCTTCTAAAATCTTGGGTAATGCTGCCAAGATTTGATTAAGTAAATTTTGTACTGGTATTAAAGCTTGTTGTAAACTTAAAGCTTCCAGAATCGAAGGTAAAAACAGTAATAAGATAAACCAGTACAGGGCATTGGCGAGGGTTTCACTGAGAATGACCGGTGATGATGTATTAGTACCCCCAACTTGTTGATTTAAGCGATCGTCTAAACGAAAAGATTGTAAAGATCGAGTTACTACCAATTTCACAACAGTAGCAATTACCCAAGCGATCGCTAATAAAATTAAAGCCGATGCTAACCTGGGTAAAAAACCTGTGATTTGAGATAGAAAAGTATTTAAAGGTTGAGAAACAGCCGTAAGATTGAGTTGGTTAAAAAAGGCAACCAAAACAAAAATCATTACCACCCAAAATACCGCATTAGAAATCCATTTTTCAATGGGGGGTGACTCGGCACTACCAGGGCGTCCCGTAACCCAATTGGCTAACTGGTTATCTATGTTGGTACGTTTTAGTAAACTACCTGTTGCCGATGCCAGCATTAATGCAACAAACCAGCCTATTAGTAAAATAACCAAAGCTAGGGCTAGATTAAATAAGTTAGGGCCTATAGAAGCACTAACTCCTTGGACAAAGTTATTTAATGGGGCAGTACCGGCGGTATTTTGCGCCAAAATTTGATTTGTTGATAAAATTGGCACTCCAAAGTTTATTATTTGAGTAATTTCTTGCCAATTTTCATTCATAATTCCCTCCAATTTATTTGGGGATTTGGCCGAGAAATTGCTAAAAACTTTTATTAGCCTTTAAAGCGGGGGTACAAATGGCTTCTTATCAAGTTTTTGAGCAATCAATTCACATTAATGTTACTGCTACTGTGGTAGAAAATTGTTTTACTAATCTAAATTTAATGCATCGGTGGTTAAATCCCGCTTTGCGTTGTGAACCTGTGGGAGAATGGAGTACTACTTTAGGCAGTAAAAGTAAATTTATTCTTCAGATTCCTTTGTTAAAACCAACTTTAGAAAATATAGTAATAGAGCGGGAACCGGGTTTAGTTGTATGGGAATTTCAGGGGTTTTTTCATGGGCGCGATCGCTGGGAATGTCAGCCCCAAAATCAAGGAACTCTTTTACTTAATCGTTTTGAGTTTGATATCCCTAACCCTTTAATTCGCTTTGGTTTTAATACCTTTGCTGCTAGTTGGACTAAAGCTGATATGCAAGCCCAACTCCGACGCCTTAAACAAGTTGCCGAACAGTTAAAATTTCATCCACAATAGGCATATTTTCTTAACAAGAAATATTAGGGAATTAGCCCAAGGAGGCAACCTATTTTTTAATATTACTCGTTTTTGCTGATTTTGATTCTTTACATTTCTTAATACAATTGCTGTTTTAATAGGTGGAATATTTAACTAAATATTAATTTAATTTTATAAGTGTTTATGCTATGAAAAGATAGCAGGATACAAAGGTAATTTTGATGCGATCGCTCATCAAATAGCCATTTTCTCTTATCGAGAGCCAATTATAACTGAGGATTGGGTATTGTAAAAAAGTGTATTTTTGACTACAAAAGACTAATCGATCGCAGTTATAGTAAAATACCGTACTTGAGAAAACATCACTAAATACACAAAACAAGGAGCTAAGAAATTGAAAAAGATAGAAGCTATTATTCGTCCCTTTAAATTAGACGAAGTAAAAATCGCTCTCGTCAATGCTGGTATTGTGGGAATGACTGTTTCAGAAGTCCGAGGTTTTGGCCGCCAAAAAGGACAAACAGAACGTTATCGTGGCTCTGAATATACAGTAGAATTTCTGCAAAAACTAAAAGTAGAAATTGTTGTAGAAGACTCCCAAGAACAAATGGTAATTGAGAAAATCATTACCGCCGCCCGTACTGGGGAAATAGGGGATGGTAAAATTTTTGTTAGCACTATTGATAAAACTGTTCGGATTCGTACAGGAGAAAGCAATAGCGACGCTATCTAGCTAAAAATGAAAGGGAAAAAAGGTAATAATTAACCTGTTCAGCATAAAAAAATCTAGCTGCGGATGCGCTATTAAACTTTTCCTATAATTCTATTAAAATTGCAGCAGTAGCGCATCCTATAAATATAATGAGCAGTAGTGCATCAGATATAAATACTTTCCCTAAGATTTGCTTTTTATCTATCTGATGCACTTAATATTTTACTTTTTAAGCCACAGTATCAAAATAATTCTATTCAATAGATCTCTTGCGAAAGTACGAAAATTTGTCATTCTGAGCGACAGCGAAGAATCTCCAAGTTC
>CAWUOF010000519.1:0-3429 GCA_963923765.1 uncultured bacterium
CTAAATTCCCCATACCCCATGCCCAATTCTAAATTCTAAATTCTAAATTCCCCATGCCCCATGTCCAACCCAATAAAACATAATCCTTAAATAAAACAATTAGTTTAAAAAGATACCGAGTAAGGTTTGGTAGGGTATGGGATGAGATAGGCCAATTAATTGAGCAATCAGCAAAAAACATTATTGTTATTGCTCATACCTGAGCCTAATCATAAGGTTATCGAAGTACAGTATCTATGAACGAAGCCTACATTGTTTCAGCAGTACGCACTCCTATCGGTCGCTTCGGCGGTGGTTTAGCCGAATTGTCCCCCGCAGATATAGGTGCCCATGCAATTAAAGCAGCCTTAGCCAAATCCAACCTACCAGCAGAAGCCCTTGATTTATATATTTTCGGGAATGTTTTGGGAGCAGGACATGGGCAATTAGTTCCCCGTCAAGCCGCTTTAAAAGCAGGTATTCCCGCCACTGTTGATGGCTATCGAGTGGACATGGTGTGTTCATCAGGAATGATGAGTTTAATTAATGCCTCCAGGACTATTGCTGCTGGTGATGCTGATCTAGTATTAGCCGGTGGCATGGAATCAATGTCTCAAACAGGATTTTATCTATCCCATCGTGCCCGGTGGGGATATAAATTTTTGTTAGGTGCCCCAGAACAGTTAACTGATTTACTACTTAATGACGGGTTAACTGATGCTACCACCTCCGAAGGTATGGGAGTACAAGTCGATCGCCTTTGTGTCGATCGCGGTGTGACAAGAGAAGAATTAGATGCAATTGCCGCAGAATCCCATATTCGAGCCGCACAAGCTACAGAAAAAGGCTATTTCAAAAATGAGATTGCACCCATTGAAATAAAAGTCAAAAAAGAAATAAAAGTTATCGATACAGATGATGGAATTCGCCCTGATAGTAGCGCCGCTAGTTTAGGAAAATTACGCCCAGCATTTGGCAAAGATGGCATACTTACCGCCGGTAATAGTAGCCAAATTTCCGACGGTGCAGCCGCCCTAATTTTAGCTAGTGAAAAAGCTATCAAAGAATATGGATTAAAACCCATTGCCAAAGTAATCGGTGGCAGTTGGGCAGGAGGAGAAACTTGGCGTTTCCCAGAATATCCCGTACACGCCGTGAAAAAACTGCTAGATAGCAAAAAAATGGCGATTTCTGATTTTGATTTATTTGAAAATAACGAAGCATTCGCCTTAAATAGCATTTTGTTTGAACGGGGTTTAAAAATCGGCCATGACCAACAAAATATCTATGGTGGAGCGATCGCCCTCGGACACCCGATCGGTGCATCAGGCGCACGTATAGTTGTTACTCTCCTCAATGCCTTAACTATAGAAAACAAAACCAGAGGATTAGCTGCAATTTGTCATGGCACCGGTGGCGGTACTGCCTTTGCCGTTGAACGAGTTTAAACCAAAATTCCGAGTCAATTCAAATTAATAATTTAACGCTTGATTGACTCTGGCAAAATTCCCAGCGAATTGAAATCAAATTGAAATCAAATTGAAATCGAATTGGAGAACTTAATTATGGTATCTTTGGGATTAGAAAATAAAGTCATAGTTGTCACTGGTGGAAATCAGGGTATAGGTGCATCCATAGTTTCCCTACTTACCGACTTAGGCGCAAAAGTCGCTTATACCGATGTTAAAATTAATGAAGAAAACAAAATCGGCTTAGGAATTAAAGCCGATGTTACAGATCTCGCTTCTATGGAAGAAGCCGCGAAAACTATTGTCGAAAAACTCGGTCCTGTGTATGGAGTAGTTGCCAACGCAGGTATTACACGGGATAACTTCTTTACTAAATTAACTCCCCAAGATTGGGATGCTGTAATTAACGTTAACCTGAAAGGTGTTGTTAATACTATTAAACCCTTTATTCAAGGGATGTATGATCAAAACCAAGGTTCTGTAGTCTGTATTAGTTCTATTTCCGGCGATCGAGGCAATGCCGGACAAACTAACTATTCAGCCACCAAAGCAGCAGTTATCGGCATAGTAAAATCTTTAGCACGAGAAGGCGCTCGTAAAAATGTCCGCGTCAATGCGATCGCCCCTGGTTTTATCAACACAGAAATGACAAAATCAGTACCAGATAAAGTCAAAGAAAAAATTTACACCGAAATACCTTTCGGTCGTTTTGGTGAACCCGAAGATATCGCCTGGGCTGTCGCCTATTTATTATCTCCCGTCGCCAGTAACTACGTTTCTGGCGAAGTGCTGCGGGTTAATGGTGCCCATCACACCTAAGCACATGACACCAAAGCATAAATAACGCCCAAATAACCTATCCAAACAAATGCCGTACCTGCATGGTTCAAAATTGATAATGGTGTTGAATTACAATTTTTGAACCATGCTAGGAACAATTATTAATCCCTAACTGGAGGGAAAAATGACCAATTTTACAGAAAATAAAAATTGGAATAATATGGCAGTTGCTCTAGTCAACACCTGGACAGAAATTAACCTGTTAATATGGAAAAACGGGCTAGATTTTCTCTATTCTTTCCCCACAGAATTGCCTAATACCAACCAGCAATTAGTCAATAATCAAGAATTAGTCAAAAATTTTCTTATACTTTTTGCAGATGCTTGGAAAAATATTTGTCCTAAAATAGAAACAACAGCAGATTGGCAGCAATTTTTAACTACAGCTATTGAGCTTATGCAAGATAGACTTAGTAGCTTATCAACCACAGCCCTAAAAACTACTCAAAATACTACCGAATTATGGCAAATTTATCTACAACAACTAGAGAAATTTAACCAAATTTGCCTAGAAAACCTCGGCAGTTTGCCAGCAAATTTCAGCCCAGCTACTATAGGAAAACCTTCTGCTTTTATAGAACTGAATAATCTATACTGGAATCTATACGAGAAAACATTTGGTACTTGGTTGCACACACCCTCGATCGGCTTAACTAGAGAAGTAAACGGCAAAATCCTCAAAGGATTTATAGATTGGCAAAATCTCTATAAAACCAGTATTGACTATCAGATAATTTTAGGAGATATTCAAGTAAAATCTTTTCAAGCTTTACTACAAAAGCTAGTTTCCTTATCAGAAACAGGAAAACCTATCAAAGACTGGCGCGAATTTCAAACAATTTGGTGCGAAGTTGCCGATAATGTTTTTGAACAAGCTTTTTTTGAGGAATATAATCTCAAAATTCGTGGTAAATTTCTCAATGCCTTAAACTCTTACCGTATTCAACAACAAGAGTTAACAGAAATTTACATGAAAATGATGAATTTACCCCTGCGTAGCGAAGTAGATGAAATTCATAAAAATGTATATGAGTTACGCAAAGAAGTTAAGCAGTTCAAAAAACATAATCTCCCGCATTTATCGTCAAAATTAGAACTTTTAGGACTAATGACATTATGGCATTATGGTTGAAATATAGCT
>CAWUOF010000520.1:0-3418 GCA_963923765.1 uncultured bacterium
GGAAGGGGCTGGGGGTTAGGTCTAATAAGGCTCAAATACATAAAAACTGCTGTAAAATCGATCGAATAACCCGCCCCTACAAGTTTATTAATATTTTCTCAATTAATCTTTCTCAATTAATCCCTTATTTTTGAGAATAACTTATGTAGGGGCGGGTTATGTAATTAATTTTAGAATAACTCGATAATTTTAATAAACCTGCCCCTGTCAACGCTGTATTTGTGAAACAGTCCTGGCAATTCCAGGTAACTAAAAAATCACATTCTAACGAGAATTATCTACAGGTACACTTTCCTGCTGACCAGTTTCCGGTGTAACAGACTTCAACCCCTTTTTAATCCGGAAATAAGCCTCTAAAACCTGACGCACTTTTGGTGCAGCAAAAGAACCCCCACCACCGCCAGAATTTTCGCCAAAAGCAACTACCACAATTTCCGGTTTATCTGCGGGGGCATAGCCACCAAACCAAGTATGAGACTCACGAGGAGGATCTTCTGCCGTACCGCTTTTACCAGCATTAGCAGGAAGGGTAGTTACATTCATGGCTGTACCAGTACCACCAGTTACTACCTGACGTAATCCTTGTTGCAATATTTTAATAGTATCTGGTTTAAGATTTAACGACTCGCGCCATTTTTTAGCTTCCTCATTATCCTTTAGTAAATGAGGTTTAACCCGATCGCCACCATTAGCAGGAACCGCAAACATAACAGATACTTGTAAAGGAGAAGCCTGTAAAAAACCTTGTCCGATCGACATATTCACAGTATCGCCAAGAAACCAACCTTCACCAATTTGTTCCTTTTTCCATTTTTCATCAGGAACTAAACCGGCAGCTTCTTCATTAGCTAACTCTATTCCGGTTTTTTGCCCAAACCCATATTTACGAGTCCATTCAATCAGAGGTTTTTCCTTAATTCCCATCGCAATTTGATAGAAAAACGTATCACTACTCCAAGCTATTGCACCAGGGAAATCTAACGGACCAAAACCAGCACGATTCCAATCATTAAACTCAATGCCTCCCACCATCATAGAAGGATAAGTTGGCAATACAGTATTAGGAGAAAATACCCCCGATTCAATACCAGCACTTGTCGTTACAATCTTAAAAGTACTGGCAGGCGGGAAACCTTGTAAAGTACGGTTAACAAAGGGGTGATCTTCACCTTGTAAGCGCTTCCAGATATCGTCAGTAATGCGACCAGAAAATATATTGGGATCGAAAGCAGGGCGACTGACCATTGCCAAAACTGCCCCGTTATTAGGATCTATGGCGACAATTGCCCCTTTAGTTTCCCCTAAAGCTTGTTCTGCCGCTTTTTGCACATCCAGATCTATAGTTAAATGGATATCATTACCAGCCCGGGCAATTTTTTCGCCTAAAATTTTGATTACTTCTCCAGAGGCATCCACTTCTATTTGTTTACCGCCCCATTCTCCCCGTAATTCCTCCTCAAAAGCTGCTTCTACTCCCATTTGACCGATTACATCTCCGAGACGGTAGCCTTTTTCTTTTAATTTATCTAGCTCTTCATCGGTCATTTCTCCGGTATAACCTAAAATGTGGGCTGCTACTTCTTTGTTGGGGTAATAGCGAACCACTTCCGAATCTATTTCTATGCCTTCTAGCTGGGTGCGAATTTCTTGTAAAGCCGTTACTTGGGCTGGGTTAAGACTACGGGCAACTCGGACTAAAAAAGGAGAAGAGTCACCGGCTCGATCGAGGCGTTTTTGAATTTCTGCTGGAGGAATGGTTAAAATTTGAGACAATCGATCAAGAGTTTTCGGCCAAGATGGTGACTTTCTCACCATAGGCCAAACATAAACAGCATGGGAAAGACGACTGGTAGCCAGAATTCTCCCCTTGCGATCGAGAATTCTACCCCGTTCTGGTAACTTTGGTACTAAACGGATCCGGTTATTATCAGCTAGTTGGCGATTGCGCTGGCCTTCATTAATTTGTAGGTAAGTCAAACGACTGACTATTCCCCCCACCATGAAGACACTAACGCCCACCATCAATAAGACGGCTTGGAAATTGCGTCCAACAGTAAGGGTGCTAGTTTGCTTGCCTGTTTTGGCAGAATACTGAGTTAGAGTCATATTTCAAAAAACAGTGGGGAAGAATTATATTGAAAATTATTCGGAAAAAACCAACCCAAATTATCACAGAGGCATCACCGCAGGAATTCGCTATTATGTCTCAAACTGCAACGCAGAATCAATACTCAACGGTAAACGATGCCACACCAGATGTTGAACTCCGCAAGGTTTTTAAAGTCTTTAACGGAGAAACAGCAGTGCGTGGCGTTGACCTCGATATTAGTCGAGGCGAATTTTTTAGCATTCTCGGCCCCTCTGGTTGCGGGAAAACCACTACGCTACGCCTAATTGCTGGGTTTGAAAGTCCCAGCGCTGGTGAGCTACTGATTCGGGGTCAGTCAATGACCCAGATACCCCCCTATCGGCGTCCGGTCAATACCGTATTTCAAAGCTATGCCCTATTCAACCACATGAATGTATGGGATAACATCGCTTTTGGATTGCGAATTAAAAAATTATCTCTAGGAGAAATTGAAACTAGAGTTAAAGAAGCTCTGAAATTGGTAAAAATGGAGTCTTTTGCTAGTCGCTATCCCTCGATGATGTCTGGGGGACAGCAGCAAAGGGTGGCCTTGGCACGGGCCTTAGTGAACCGTCCCGCAGTTTTACTCCTGGATGAACCTCTCGGCGCCCTAGATTTAAAATTGCGAAAAGAGATGCAGATGGAATTGTCTAATTTGCATCAAGATTTGGGGTTAACATTTGTCATGGTTACTCATGATCAGGAAGAAGCTCTTTCTTTGTCCGATCGCATTGCGGTTATGAATGAAGGTAGAGTTGAACAAATGGGTACTCCTGACCAAATTTATAATCGTCCCCGTACTCCTTTTGTGGCTGATTTTATCGGTGAAACTAATTTCTTTGCTGGTCGCATGGAAACAGCCGATCGCCATCTTCTCCAAGTTAGAACCGAAACTGGATTAAAAATAGTCGTCCAACCCCCGGAACCCTGGACCCATAGCTCTATGGCCGATCGAGTTATGGTTAGTGTTCGCCCTGAAAAAATCCATCTCAGTCCAGAGCCACCTAGCATCCCCACTAATTGCTTTGAAGGACGCTTAACTCATCTTATGTACATGGGCACCCATATTCATTGCGTAGTCCGGTTAAATTCCGGGGATCTCATCACCGTCAGACAACCAAATACGGCTCACGAATTTTCTGGTACAGATACACCCCTTTATGTCTATTGGTCTGTCACCGACTGTCTGGCGTTGCTAGGAAATTAATAGGATAACAATCTTTTCTTATCCTGAACACAATTAATACGCTAATTTTGATAGGGTATTATTTTGGAAATAGTGCTAATAGT
>CAWUOF010000521.1:0-3409 GCA_963923765.1 uncultured bacterium
TTGGTTTAGATCAATTAATAGAGAATGGAGGTATTATTTATCGTGCAGTTTCTAGTCGGCCTTGGCCTGGTACTGCTAGTTTAGAAGTTGCCTATATTTGGCTGCGGCAAGGGGAATGGCAAGGGGAATTTATTTTAGATGAAAAGCCAGTGGCGGGAATTACTCCTTATTTAACTGTACCAAATAAAATCCAGGGTAATCCTTATCGGTTAGTAGCTAATCAAAATAAATCTTTTCAAGGTTCTAATGTGTTAGGTATGGGGTTTGTTTTAACTCCAGAGGAAGCGGCAGCTTTGATAGCTAAAAATCCTTGTAATCAAGATGTGTTATTTCCCTATTTGAATGGGGAAGATTTAAATACAAATCCTGATCAATCTCCTAGTCGTTGGGTGATTAATTTCTTTGATTGGCCTTTAGATGCGGAACATGATGATGGGAAGAAAGGCCCGCCTTATGCTAGTGATTATCCTGATTGTTTAAAAATTGTTGAGGAAAAGGTTAAGCCTGAAAGAGAGAAATTAACTTCTGAAATATCCACACAGCGCAGAAGAGCAACTTTATGGTGGCAATACGGACAATTTGCTCCTGCATTATATCAGACGATCGCGGAGTGCGATCGGGTTTTATTTCATGCCTTTACTAGTAAATATGTTTGTTTTGCATTTGCACCTACTGGAATTGTATATGGAGCACCTCATGTAGTTATAGCTTTGTCTAAGTATAAAGATTTTGCTGTTTTACAGTCATCTATTTATGATGCTTGGGTTTTTGTTAATTGTTCTACGCATGAAACTCGATTAAGATATGCACCATCAGATTTATTTGAAACCTTCCCTTTCCCCTCAACTATTAATAACTCCTCCAAAAATCCACAAAACCAACCAACAAACCTAAACATACAAACCAAATTAGAACAAATAGGGGAAAAATATTACACCCATCGGCAAAACATCATGTTAACCCGCCAACAGGGACTCACCAAAACTTACAACCGTTTCCACGACCCCCAAGAAACAGCTACCGATATAGAAATTTTGCAAAAATTACATCAGGAAATGGATAATATGGTTTTGGCTGCCTACGGCTGGACAGATATAGATTTAAATCATAATTTTTATCAAACCAAACAAGGATTACGTTATACTATCAGCGAACCAGCAAGGCGAGAAATTCTGGATAGATTATTACAGTTAAATCATCAGCGTTATGCAGAAGAGGTACAGCAAGGATTACATGAAAAAGGTAATAAAAAGGGGAAAAATTCTAGTAAGAAAAAACCGAAAATAGCAGATAATAACGGGCAATTTAATTTATTTTAGAAAATCCAGAAACTTGCAGAAACCCGGTTTTTTGGTTTATTTATATTGTCTGTTAATCCTATAATTTGTCGTAAAACCCGCCCCTACAGTTGAAAAATCGGGTTTCTTAAAACTGGTTTTTTCTCCAATTTTAATTACTATCTTCAAATTTATAACCAACTCCAATAACAGTTTTAATAAAATTTGGATTAGCTGGATCTGGTTCGATTTTTTTTCGCAAACGGGCAACATGGGTATCAACTACTCTTTCATCTCCAAAAAAATCATCTCCCCAAAGTTTATCTATTAGTTGCGATCGATTCCAGACTCTTTCTGGATAACTTAAAAAAGTAGCTAATAGTTTAAATTCCAAAGTAGTTAAATCCAAAGCTTCTGATTTTTCTGGCTGCAATTGTCGATAAGCAGTGTGGCGATCTAAATCTACTATAAAATGCTGTGTCCGAAGGATTTGTTGTTGACCACTTTGCCGTAAACTCCGCCGCAATAAAGCCCTAACTCTGGCGACTAATTCTCTAGGGCTAAAAGGTTTAACTAAATAATCATCGGCCCCTGTAGATAAACCAATAATGCGATCGATTTCTTCTCCTTTAGCTGTTAACATTAAAATATAGGGATCTTTTTGTCCTGGCTTTTGTCTAATGTGGGCGCATACTTCTAAGCCATCTAATCCTGGTAACATTAAATCTAGGATAATAATATCTGGTTGAAGTTCGGTAAATATTTGTAAAGCGTTTAAACCGTTATGACAAATACGGCAGTTAAAGCCTTCATTTGCTAATGATAATTGGATGAGTTGAGCAATTTCCGGTTCATCTTCTACAATTAAAATATTCATAGTCATATTTTAGTTATATTTTCTCCTTGTAGTTACTACACTATAATAAAAATTTAATTATGTAAATATATTTGTCTAGCATTTAATTATAGATAATAATATCGATCGCCCCGAAAATATCAACACGAAAATATCAATACGAAAATATAACTATTAATTTAGCAAGTATTGTGCTTATATGTATGCTATTGGATGCCGTATTTATATAGAAAGAATAGCCAGTGAGGTGATAAATTTACCGACTATAGAACTATAAAAACTCTACAAGAATATATGGTAATTAATCAAAAAAAATTCCAGGATAATATTTTTACTGCAATAGGGGTGATGGATTTTACAAATTTATGAAATAGGAGAGGAAATATACTTAAAAAGTATAAATTTTGAGAAAGTATAAATTTTCGTACCACCATGCCATGAATATATAAAAATGTCATGGGACTAAATTAAAACCCTAAATTAAAAATATAACGCTAAAATAATTAAGTGCATTTAAAACCTATACTGTTTAATTAGTATGTCCCATACCCATCATATTAGCCAAAATACTATTCGTATTCGTGGTGCCAGACAGCATAACCTAAAGAATATAGACTTAGAATTACCCCGCGATCGCCTGATAGTATTTACAGGAGTTTCTGGATCTGGTAAATCTTCCCTTGCCTTTGATACCATTTTTGCCGAGGGACAACGCCGTTATATAGAATCTCTGAGTGCTTATGCAAGGCAATTTTTGGGACAATTAGATAAACCAGATGTTGATGCGATCGAAGGACTTAGCCCAGCTATTTCTATTGACCAAAAATCTACTTCCCATAACCCTCGATCGACAGTAGGAACAGTTACAGAAATATATGATTATTTGCGATTATTATTCGGACGTGCAGGAGAACCTCACTGCCCTATTTGCGATCGATGTATTGCACCACAAACAATAGATGAAATGTGCGATCGGGTAATGGAATTACCAGATAATACCAGATTTCAGTTACTTTCTCCTGTAATTCGTGGCAAAAAAGGCACCCACAAAAAATTATTATCTTCCCTAGTTTCCGATGGTTTTGTGCGGGTAAGAGTTAATGGGGAAGTGCAACAATTATCAGAGGCGATCGAACTAGATAAAAACCAAAAACACACTATCGAAATAGTCATAGATAGACTAATCAAAAAACCTGGTTTACAAGAACGTTTAACCGATTCCCTCACAACTTGTCTCAAACATTCCAACGGCATAGCCATCATAGAAATTATCAAT
>CAWUOF010000522.1:0-3364 GCA_963923765.1 uncultured bacterium
ATTTTTCTGGCTTTTGCCTCTTGCAAGAAAGCCTCTTGCCTGACTTTCGCAAGAAGTCTATTTATAAATGGGTGTATCTGACGAGAAAAAATATTTTAACTAGGCCAAACTTGCTAGTTTTTGTTTATATTTTTACTGGCGCTAAAGCGCAACAACATTATTTTTTAACAATTTGCAGATACACCCAATAATACTATTTTAGGAAACAATTAACAAAACAATTCCTAAAATTATCGCACCTCCACCAAAAACAAAAGACCAAAACCTATGGTAACTATTAACTATGGTGCCATTTTCAGTGGTAATTTGAATTAAATCTATCCAGGGAGTAATACTACGACGAAACCAACCTAAAGTATTAGTCTGCATTCCAATTAAGCTTTTAACTCTCGTCATACCAAATAGGAAATTACCGATCGGACCGAAACGAGAAGCATAACGGAGAAATACCAAGCCGGTTTTATCTTGAAATTGAATATCAGAACCAAAAATATAACCAGCATCACCTCGCCCTATTAATTTTCCTACTAATTTTGTCGGTTTTCCTCGTAAAGGCGAAGAATATGGGTCAGCCATTAAGGTTAAAATATCAGTTTCCTCGGCTTGTTGGTAATTAGGAAACATGACTAAAGTTTTTAGGATAATTCCTATACCAAGTCCAAGCAAAGGGCAGGCTATAAATAGCATCAGTTTATATTTAAACAGCACAATTCCAATTAATAATCCGATAAAAATACCTAAAAATTCAGCACTATATAAAACTAAATCCAACAGGAAATTACTGTAAAGTTTAGTTTTATTTAGATGGCGACCTTCTGCTACTATTCGACCCATATTAAATTCGGTATCTAAACCTAATTGTTCAGCATAGTTGCTTAAGGCGCGAATGCGTTTACCGGTGAGGGGATGGGTAGAGTTTAATTCCATCCACCATGCCCAAGGGTTAAATAAATCCCAGAGAAAAACTCGACTAATTTGTTGAGAATCTGAGGCGATACGGTAGGCGGTTCCTGTCGAGATAGCTGTGGTACGATCGCTTATTCCTAAAGCGCGAGTACCTTCTAATAAACGACTAGGGGTTTTATCGCTTTTGCTTTCTTCCAAAATTCCGTAAGCTATTTTTACTAAAGCGCGAGATAAAGCGTTTGGATTTCCTGTAACTTCGGCGGCAAAATGGTCGGCAAAGTATTCTCTGGTACGAGATAAATATAACAGTAGATAAGTACCAATAATATAGAAAATATAGGCAACTAAAGCAGCACTAGCAAGGGAATCTTTTTCTTTATTATCTCGGTTGTTTTTACCCATTTGGTCTGCAAAGGTATAGATTAAATAAGTAATCTGTACCAAGGTAGAAGCTATAGTCATTACGGCAAAATCCCAATGGACTATATGGCCGATTTCGTGAGCATAAACTGTGGCAATTTCATCATCATCTAAGTAGGTAAATAACCCTTTACTGACAACTAAACGGGCACTATTAGGTAGAGAACCGTAGGTAAAAGCGGTGGGGTTTTCGTCGTCGATAATTCCTAAATAGGGTTGTTTTAGGTTTTTTTCTTGACAAATACGACGAATTAGTGCCGCAGATTCTGGACTTTTTTCTTCAATTTCTGTTATTGTTACCCAGCGAGTTTTATACATTAACCAGTTAATAAAATCCATTAAACAAGGTGCGGCTATAAAAATAGCAATATTAATCAATAATGTGTAAAAAATTACTAGGAAAAAATGATTAGTGGGATTGTTATCATTATTGATTAAGGTAATTGCTAAAATTAAAACTAATACCATACCAAACAATAAACTTAGAGTAATAGTACTGGCCCAGGCTAGATTACCACTAAATTTATTTATTTTTAGTTTGATACCAGCTTTAGTCGATCGCTGGGATTTTTGATTTATTAACGGTTGATTTACATGGTTTTCAGATATTATTGTAGTAGTTATAGCAGGATTAACTTTGAAAGATTTTAAGGTTTGTTTCGCCCAGTTTGCTACTTGGGGATTTGTTTGGTTAATCAATTTTTGACACAGAGATATTGCTGCTTCTAACTGGCCAGTCTTTTGATAAGATTTTACCAGCAACATCTGGGCTAAAAGATAATCTTTTGTTTGTGGATTGGTACATCTTTGGCAAAATTCTTGTATTAATTTCATTGCCTCGATATAACGTTCCTGTTGAAACGCTTCCCGACCTGCCTCTAGTAATTTTGATTCATTCCGCATAGAAACACTCCATTATTTAACATTCAAATCTTTTGTATGTTAATCAGCATGAACCTAATTAGATAGTATAATAACTAAATTACTTGGTTTTAAATATAATCTAGGAAAAACACATATTTTTTTAACCAATAACAAAATACCCGATTTTTTCCCAAGTATTTGATATGGGGAAAAGTTATCAAAATCCAATAGATTATTTATAGTATGATATTATATAATTATATTAATATTAAATTCAAAAACTTCTAAAAAAATATTAAAACTTACTAAAGATAGGGTAAGATATTTTGGTAGAATATATCAACGTCAAGCATCTGACAGATAATTTTAAGATTTGGTTGTAAATACATGACGGTTTCTCAAGTTGTTTCTCCTCTGCCGATCGAAGTGGCTAAAGCTACTCGCCAAGCTGCACGACAGCTAGGAATATGTTCTGCTGTAGTAAAAAATCAAGCCCTAGAAGCTATCGCCTGTGCTTTAGAAACAGCAACCCCAGAAATTTTAGCGGCTAATGCTGCCGACTGCAAAGCAGCAGAAATAGATGGAATTTCCCCTTCTCTATATGCAAGATTAAAATTAGATGAAACTAAATTAAAAGCAGCGATCGCAGGTGTACGAGATTTACAACGCCTCCCAGATCCAGTGGGTTCGGTGCAAATTCATCGAGAATTAGATACAGGATTAATTCTCAAACGTATTACTTGCCCTTTAGGTGTTCTTGGCGTTATTTTTGAAGCCAGACCTGATGCAGTTATCCAAATTTCTAGTTTAGCAATTAAATCAGGAAATGGTGTTATTCTCAAAGGTGGTAAAGAAGCAATCAAATCCTGTGAGGCGATCGTTAAAGCTATTCACCAAGGTTTAGCAAAAACAGAAATTCCCCCAAATGCAATTCAACTATTAACCACACGAGAAGAAATTTTAGCCCTATTAAAATTAGATGATTATGTTGATTTAATTATTCCTAGAGGTTCAAATTCCTTTGTTCGCTTTATCCAGGATAATACTCGCATTCCTGTACTTGGTCATGCCGAAGGAATTTGTCATCTTTATATAGATAAATCAGCAGATATAGCCAAAGCCATAAGTATTACTGTAGATTCTAAAATCCAATATGCTGCTGCCTGTAATGCAA
>CAWUOF010000523.1:0-3358 GCA_963923765.1 uncultured bacterium
ATATATACTTAAAATTCTAAATTTCTCAAACTCCCCCTGCCCCCTGCCCGAATTCTACATTCTAAATTCTACATTCTACATTCCATGCCCAATTCCCCTAAATAGAATAATTTAATGGAAAAGATTTAGCATCTTTTGGTTTAACATAAACTAATTGTTGAGGTTTTAAATTTAAATTATCAAATCGATCGCGGGTGAGGTTAGCTGTTAATACTTGACCGTCATCTAAAATTAATTCTGCTTGAATTTCCCAACCTAAATGTATTATCCGATTAACTCTAGCCGCAACAGTACTACCACCATTAGGTTGAGTTTCTACTACAATATCATGGGGACGTAAATAAATATGAGGTTGAGCAGAATCAAAACCGTTATTTTGGAAAATAGAACAGCTAGTTTCTACCACATTTACCGGACCGATAAAACTCATTACAAAAGGACTTGCAGGGCGATCGTAAATATCAGCCGGTGTTCCCACTTGTTCAACTTTACCCTTATTCATCACCACAATTTCATGGGCGACTTCCATCGCTTCTTCTTGGTCGTGGGTAACAAAAACTGTGGTAACGTGAACCTCATCATGGAGACGACGTAGCCAAGCCCGTAAATCTTTCCGCACTTTCGCATCTAAAGCGCCAAAAGGTTCATCTAATAATAATACTTTAGGTTGTACTGCTAAAGCACGGGCTAAAGCTACTCTTTGCCGTTGACCTCCGGAAAGTTGGGAAGGATAGCGATCGCCTAGTCCAGATAATTGTACTAAATCTAAAAGTTCCTCTACTCTAGCTTTAATTTTTCCCTTATTTTCTTTCCGAATTTCTAACCCAAAAGCAATATTTTGCCGTATTGTGAGATGTTTAAATAAAGCATAATGTTGAAATACAAAGCCAATATTACGGTCTTGTACGCTTTGATAGGTAGCGTCTTTACCAGTAATCATAATTTTGCCACTATTAGGTATTTCTAACCCTGCTATTAAACGCAACAAGGTAGATTTTCCCGAACCAGAAGGCCCTAATAAAGCAACTAAAGAACCTGATTTAATACTAACACTAACATCATCAACAGCTTTAAAACTGCCAAAGTGTTTTGATACATTTTCGACAACTATACCCATTGCTAAAAAACCTCACCGTGATATTTAAATTATCAACTTATGTTGAAAATTATAACCGACAAACCCAGATTTTTTTATAATCCCCTGTTTTCCGATGTAAATTATGGAGTTAACATTTTATATACCATAAATACTGGTAATTAGTCAGTTTTTTATTTTTTTTCAGCTATCCGCCACAACTACCACAGTCCAGGGCCGAACAGTCTAGGCCAGAACAGTCTAGGCCAGAACAATCTAGGGCCGAACAGTCTAGGGCCGAACAGTCTAGGCCATGTCCCCAATGACTGCAATTTATGGCCCGACAATCGGCGGAAGCACAATCTATGAGATTACAACTTAATTCTGCTAAATCTGGACAAGCTACACAATCATAATTTCTTTGGGGGGCAAAAGGAAATTTTGATGGAATTTTTTCGTTTTTTTCCTCTTTTTCCTCTGGGTCATTAGCTTGACTACGGAGAATTTGATTAGCTTGGTGACAAGCAGCAAAACGATCGCGCCTCTTAGTTAAGGCCACTAATAACCCTTCGGTAGCGATCGATCTTTTAAAGTATTGAGAACAAGATTCACCACCATATAACACACGATAAGCGCAAGAAAAACCCTTATAAGGAGATAGAAAGCGCTGATAAAAATTAATGGCAGAAATGGCCAAATTATCGGGCAAAATACCTATACTTTTCATTGATGTATGAGGGATAATGTTAAGTAGTGTTGCAATTTATAACAATCAAGGCATCTTATCGTTAGAAACTAAACCTATCGTGATAATATTCTTTCGGTAGCCATAATGGGTTAGAAAATTTAGGAGGAGACCTTTGGTATTACGGGTTGCTGTTGTCGGAGGAGGGCCAGCAGGCTCGTCAGCCGCCGAAACTCTGGCTAAAGCTGGTATCGAAACTTACCTATTTGAACGCAAGTTAGATAATGCCAAGCCCTGCGGTGGTGCAATTCCTTTGTGCATGGTAAGTGAATTTGACCTGCCACCCAAAATTATCGATCGCCGGGTGAGACAAATGAAAATGATTTCACCCTCTAATATCGAGGTCGATATAAAATTAGAAAAAGAAGATGAATATATCGGAATGTGCCGCCGGGAAATTTTAGATAGCTTCCTGCGCGATCGGGCTGTTTCTTTAGGGGCACAGCTAATTAACGGCACAGTCCATAAACTTGATATACCCACAAATAACACCGATGCCTACACTATCCATTATGCTGATCATAGCGATGGCAGCATACAGGGGAAAATTAAAACCCTGAAAGTTGATATGGTAGTAGGGTCAGATGGTGCTAACTCCCGCATTGCTAAAGATATAGATGCTGGAGATTATAACTATGCGATCGCCTTCCAAGAACGTATTCGCATCCCCGATGATAAAATGGCTTTCTATCAAGATCGGGCAGAAATGTACGTTGGTAAAGACGTATCACCCGACTTCTACGCTTGGGTATTTCCCAAATATGACCACGTAGCTGTCGGTACCGGCACAATGAAAGTTAACAAAGCTATCATTAAAGACTTACAAGCAGGCATTCGTGCCCGGGCTGCGAAAAAACTTGAAGGTGGTAAAATTATTAAAGTAGAAGCCCACCCCATCCCCGAACATCCTCGGCCTCGTCGGGTCGTCGGTCGGGTCGCGCTGGTGGGAGATGCCGCCGGATACGTTACAAAATCTTCTGGCGAAGGTATCTATTTTGCCGCTAAGTCTGGTCGGATGTGTGCAGAAACAATTGTAGAAATTTCTAACAATGGTACACGCATTCCCACTGAAGAAGAACTCAAGCTTTATATTAAGCGTTGGGATAAAAAATACGGCCTCACTTATAAAGTGTTGGATATTCTACAAACCGTATTTTATCGTTCCGATGCTACTAGAGAAGCTTTTGTAGAAATGTGTTCCGATAAAGATGTACAACGTCTGACTTTCGATAGCTATCTCTACAAAACAGTAGTTCCAGCAAATCCTTTAGTACAGTTAAAAATTACCGCTAAAACTATAGGTAGTTTACTACGTGGTAATGCTTTAGCTCCTTAAACATTTTTACATCCCCTAGAAAAAATTGCCAGTGTTTTTAGGTTATATTGCCTAACACTGGTTTTTTTGTTAATATGGTTTAATTATAAGGGCGGTTTTTTTATATCTTTTAAATTTGACAGATAAGTTTAATAACCCCCCCATGAGAGGCGATCGCCTGTAAATAATATCATCATTTTTCCGGTTTTTGAATTATTCGATG
>CAWUOF010000524.1:0-3354 GCA_963923765.1 uncultured bacterium
ATGTAGAGAGGTCTCGTGGGCTCGGAGATGTGTATAAGAGACAGCTAATTAGCTGCCTAGACATAAGTATTGTTTGTCTAAGTGAGTAAGAATTAAAAGGAGTGAGTAAAAAATCTATGCTAGTCAGCAAGGGACAAGGTTAGAACACATAAATTGTCCAAATGTATAAATATTCTGCAATAATGTGCAATAATCAATATTGCCATAGTCATTGTCAAGGAGAAAAATTAGGACAATTAAGTATTAGCTTAAAAAAAGTTAAGTTTAATCTAAGTAAAAAACCGGATTGATCCCCTAGTACAAAATTAAATAATATATAAGTAAACTAGGATAAAAAATACTCTAGTTTTTCCATAAACTTCTCAAAGCGATTATTTTATAACTTATTAAATCAAGGTGTCCTAGAGTGAACATCCCTGAATCAGAACAGCCAAAAATCCTTGTAGTAGATGATCATCCTGCCAGTCGCATGACGGCAGTAGCTTTACTGTCGGTAGAAGGCTACCATGTATTAGAGGTAGATAGCGGACCAGCAGCCTTGGCTTGTGTGAATGAATTAAATCCAGATTTAATATTATTAGATGTAATGATGCCAGGGATGGATGGCTTCGAGGTATGTCGGCGTTTAAAACAAGATGAACAAACTAGACTAATACCATTAATATTTATTACAGCATTGAATGATAGGCGATCGCGCATTAAAGGCATAGAAGCCGGAGGCGATGATTTTCTCAGCAAACCCTTTGACCACCTAGAATTAGCAGCCCGCGTTAAATCTCTAGTGCGTCAAAAACGCCTAAATGAAGATTTGGACCACGCCGAACAAGTTTTATTTTCCATAGCCAGAGCCGTAGAAAGCCGAGATCCAAACACAGGCGACCATTGCGAAAGACTCGTAGCTTGGGGGCAAGCCTTTGGCGAATATCTTAACCTGTCTCGTGCCGAAATTCGGGATTTAATGTGGGGCGGATATCTGCACGATATCGGTAAAGTAGGCATACCCGACGCTGTTTTATTAAAAAAAGGACAATTCACCCCCGAAGAAAAAGAAATAATGAATCAGCACGTTTTAATTGGAGAAAAAATTTGCAAACCGCTGCGAACTATGCGAGGAGTATTACCAATAATACGTTATCACCATGAACGCTGGGATGGAACCGGGTATCCTGATGGTTTAGCAGGAAATAATATCCCCTATTTAGCGCAAGTATTTCAAATCATAGATATATACGACGCTCTCACTAGCGAACGCCCTTATAAAAAAGCGTTTACCCCTGAAGAATCTTTGAAAATTATCAGCGAAGAAACAGCCAAAGGCTGGCGTAATCCAAAATTAATACAAGATTTTATTGATTTTATTACGAAAACTAAGTTAATAAAAATTCAGCCAAGTGTTTTTTATATAGATGCTGCCACATCTAAAAATAATGCGATCGCTAATACACCAACAACGCAACTCGCCTCTAATAGTTAATGATGTTTATCCATAAAAAATAAAACCAATTTTCGAGCAAATAAGCTACCTAGACTATAAATCCTCTATTTTTTATCATTGTAATTAGTAAATTCTCAGAATCATGCTAATATCAAATGATTTTGTTAATAAACATTAGTTCTAAAGTTTATGGTAGCAGTAGCAATTCTGGCGGCAGGTCGTGGAACCCGCATGAAATCTGAACTACCCAAGGTTTTACATACCTTAGGCGGACGCAGTTTAGTGGAATGGATCATTAATAGTTTGTCGGAAATTAAGCCAGTCCGAAAATTAGTTATAGTTGGCTATCAGGGACATTTAGTAAAAGAATCCTTAGCATCCTACTCAGATTTGGAATTTGTCGAACAAACTGAGCAGTTAGGCACGGGTCATGCTGCCCAACAACTACTACCGCATTTAGCAGGATTTACCGGTGATTTATTAGTGTTAAATGGAGATGTGCCTCTATTGCGTCCCCAAACTATTAAAAACCTATTAAAAACTCACCAAGAAAATAAAAATTCTGCTACTTTACTTACGGCTAATTTACCTAATCCTAAAGGCTACGGGCGCGTATTTTGTGATAGTAACAACATCCTGAAAGAAATTGTAGAAGATCGTGATTGTACTACCGCACAAAAACAAAATCGCCGCATTAATGCTGGGATTTATTGCTTCCGGTGGCATGATTTAGCTGAAGTTTTACCAAAATTACGCGCTGAGAATGATCAAAAAGAATACTATCTAACCGATGCGGTAAATTATCTAAGTCCAGTTATGGCAGTAGATGTCGAAGATTATCAAGAAATTCTCGGCATTAACGATCGCAAACAACAAGCTGAAGCTTATCATATTCTCCAAAATCGCATCAAAGATGGTTATATGGCGGCTGGAGTAACTTTAATCGATCCACATAGTATAACAATCGATGATACAGTCAAAATCGAAAATGATGTCATTATTGAACCACAAACCCATCTACGGGGAAATACTATCATTAAATCTGGTAGTCATATAGGCCCTGGTAGTTTAATAGAAAATAGCGAAATTGGGAAAAATGTAAAGATACAGTTTTCAGTTGTTAACAATAGTATTGTTAATGATGATGCAAAAATCGGCCCTTATGCCCACTTGCGAGGTGAGTCTAAAATTGGAGTAGGGTGTCGAGTTGGTAATTTTGTTGAACTAAAAAATTCAACTTTAGGCGATCGCAGTAATGCCGCCCATCTTACCTATTTAGGCGATGCAACTGTAGGCGATCGAGTTAATATTGGTGCAGGTACAATTACTGCCAACTACGACGGCGTCAATAAACATCAGACTACTATAGGCGATCAAGTTAAAATCGGCTCCAATAGTGTCATAGTTGCCCCTGTCACCTTGGGCGAAAATGTCACCGTCGCCGCAGGTTCCGTAGTTACTGAAGATGTACCACCAAATAGTTTAGTAATTGCTCGTTCCCGTCAAGTAGTTAAACAAGGTTGGGAATTAAAATCTAAGCCTGATTCAACTAAATAATAGGTAAATAGATAGAGCAATTTTAAAGTATCACGTTTCTAAATAAATTATTGTATTAGGGGCAATTTACAGCACTTTTTTGATACACAAAGCAATACTATAAAATTTAAAAGCTTATCTAGCAAAGGTTTTATAAGTTAGTGTGTATAGACCGCAAAGTGCTGTAAATTGCCCCTAAATTTTATCATTTAAAATTAATATATCAATTCAGGAGCTAATAAATTATGCAACCAAAAGAACCCGAAATTATATATCCAGACAGTGACGGTCAACCAATGGCAGATAGTACAACACAATACCGATGGATTACAAAAATAAAAGGTGGATGCGATGCCATCTTTAAAGAAAATGAAAATGTATTT
>CAWUOF010000525.1:0-3337 GCA_963923765.1 uncultured bacterium
GTAGATGATGACATAGAGCCTTTAGACGATTAATCGTTTATACTTTTATCTGAATTAGTCCATCTTGCTAATAACAGGTAAACTGTTGAGCAGTTTGCCTGTTATATCCAATAAGATATCGAAGATTGTCGATCACTATGGTATCACTTTGCTAGAAAATGTTGCAGCACTTTTACAAAAAAAAATTGTTGTTTCAAATAGAAATAGAGTTTTTTAACTTACCTAATTAAAACTCGGCAGTAAAACCTCTGATTTTTATTGCTTGTATCTCTATTCTGTAGATAAACAAAAAATTACTGTGAAAACAAAATCTTTTTCTATTAAAACCTTAAATCTTTCTGGAACCACTCTATTTTTATATCTAGGAGTGGTGTTGAGTTTAGCCGCAATTAGCCTTGATTTCATAGCCAATAGATTTTCTAATCCCCTTGTCTCCCTAACTTTACCTTTTGTAGTTAGTATTCTAGCTGCAACAGCTATGGGTTACTGGGCAATTCCTATATTACAAAAATTAAAAACTGGCCAAGTTATTCGCGAAGATGGTCCCCAAGCCCATTTACAAAAAGCAGGTACTCCCACTATGGGCGGTGCTTTTTTTGTACCTGTAGGAATAGTTATAGCACTACTTTGGTCAGGATTTAATCCAGAAGTATTAGCTGTGGCTATTTTAACTTTTTTATATGCTTTTATTGGCTGGATAGATGATTGGCAAATTATCCGCCGCAAATCTAATAAAGGTATTTCTCCCCGGATGAAACTAACGTTACAAATTGTTTTTGCATCGTTATTTTGTTTGGGGTTGGCATTAACTCAACCAGAAAGTATTACAAATCTATATTTGCCTTTTGGGTTAACAATAAATTTAGGGTTGTTATTTTGGCCTTTTGCTGTATTTGTATTAGTGGCAGAAAGTAATGCTACTAATATTACAGATGGTATTGATGGTTTAGCTGGGGGTTTGGGCGCGATCGCCCTTTTAGGTTTAGCGGTTTTAGTTGCTCCCTCTTCTCCTAATTTAATGATTTTTTGTGCCTGTATGGGAGGTTGTTATTTAGGTTTTGTCTCCCATAACCGTAACCCAGCCCGCGTTTTTATGGGTGATACCGGTTCCTTAGCTTTAGGAGGTGCGATCGCCTCTGTTGCTATCCTTACTAACAATATTTGGGGTGTATTTCTTATTAGTGGCATTTTCTTTGTCGAAACCCTTTCTGTAATGGCTCAAGTCTCCTACTATAAATCAACAAAAGGCCCTGATGGAGTCGGCAAACGTTTATTTAAAATGGCTCCTCTACACCATCACCTAGAGCTTTCTGGCTGGTCAGAAATTCAAATAGTTGCCGTTTTTTATATCATTAACTGCTGTTTAGATATTATCAGTTTTTTATGGCGTTAATGAGTAAAAGATATAATGAGTAAAAAATATTATGTATGTTTTTGGAGAAAAAATGCATAATTCAACATAATAAGTTACAGACCAATTTAACTACATTCCCAATTTTTGTATAAAAGCTGGGAATATCTTTTTTAAATTATTCAATTATTTTAGTTTAAACAGTTATTACAATTCTTCAAATTTGATATCGCGATCGTTTTTAAAATCAAAATTAACTCTAATTCTTTGATTAAATATTCGATTTTCTGGGGAAAGTATATAAAAATATCTAGTATGTGAGACATAAAAACCTCCTTTATTGAAACTCAGTACAAATGATGTCATAGCGATCGCCAATAATTCGGACGCGATCGATTTTTTTGTGGGTAATATTTTTTACTCAGTGGGTTTTCCATCTCAGCATCAGGATTTCTACATCCATCAGTTTTTTCTGCTAAGGCTTTAACATTTTTTCCCTCTCTTTCGAGCAATTCCGCGATCGCTCTTTCGGTTGCACCAAAAGCTCTTTCTGATTCATCAATACTGCCACAATTAGCGGAATTTTGCTTCATTTGTGGTCCTTTTATTTTATTAGTAGTATCCGCATATCTTATAGTGCATATATACCTGGTTTAGCGTCATCCCCAGGCATAATTTCCCGGCTGCTTTTAACACCTTTACTCTCGCACAGATCGGCAAAAGATTCTAAACTTTCTAATCTAGCTGAAAGTTCGCTCAAACTATCTAAATATTCAGCTACAGCAATTTGGCTATGAGTCCAGTTTTCATCAAATTTAGTAGCATTATAAGACATATCAAATTCTACATCAACATCAGTTTTTTTTCTTCTAATTTGCTCTGGAGATAAGGCGCGATCGCTTGTTGATATTTGCGTAATTCGTTCTACTCGTTCCGGAGTAATATGGTTATTAAACCGTGAATTACTAAAGCGATAAGCTGTAGACAAATAAGTATTTTCATTATTGATTAATGCTTGATACCATCTTGCCGCTACTTGTTTAAATTGGGGGACTTCTACCGCCAGTAATTCTTTAGCTTCTTGATGTTTTCCTATTTCTAGGAGAAGATTGGCTTCTGTGGCTGTGGCTACCGCCCAACCTTGAATAGAAACATCAGCATTAAGCATGATTTCAGCATCTAATTCTGGGGTAGCTTGTATGGCTTGATTACTAAGAAATAATCGCACTCTGGAAGCAGTTTTAATAGTCGATCTGGGTGATTCATTAGGAAAACGAGAGCGATCGTCAAGTTCAGCTTTTAAATCCGCAATTTCTTTAATTAGCATGGCTTGATGAAGATGGGAAATAGCTTTGGCAAGGCTTTTTTGTTTTTGGCGGCTATCTTCTACTAATAAATACAAATAGGCTAATTGTCCAGAGATAATATCTAAGCGCTCATCAAGATGATTAAAACCCGCGTTTAAGTTATTTTCAATCCGATTTAAGCCAGCTTCAACTCGGTTAAAGCCTGCTTCCATTGACTGTTGAATATTGCCTAAAGTTTTTGGGATTTGGTGCAATTTATAGCCCATATAGGCAAAGCCAGCAATACTAAAACCAAGGTTTAAAACACTTGCACCCGCAGCAATTTGAGTTAATCCCATTAATGAGGATAGGATTTTTTCAATACCCATTAATTTATGATAGGTAAGCCCATGACCAATAATATCAATTCCTCCCAAGATAGGGGAAAATGGAACTGTCATCAATTTGCTAGTTATTCCGGGTGTTTCGGCTAAATGACTAACTATTTGACCAGCTTTTTCAGTACCAGCAGCCCATCTAATAACACTTCCACAGCGTTTCATTGAACCATCGAGTAAACCCTTGATAATTTCTTGATTGTCAACTAAAAGAGTGGTATTAATTAACATTTTAATTACTCCTATTTAGCGATTATAAACCCCTATATTTTCGTAGGCTTCCATTTTCAATCTAGGGGAGA
>CAWUOF010000526.1:0-3335 GCA_963923765.1 uncultured bacterium
ATAAAAAACCGTTGTTGTGCTTTAGCACCCCTAATAGAATATACCCAAAAATTCTGAAAATGCCCTCATAATTTTGATTTATATTCCAGGGTAAAAATAGCGCAACAAAGGAGTTTTAAAATTTAGAGATGCATTTTAATTTAAACTTTTGCTAAAGTTAATTGCCGTAACTTTTCTACTACATCATTTAAACCATCTTTATTTAAACGATAGCTGAGGGGATGAGCAATTAAATGGGCTGTACTTTCAAACAAAACCTCTATTTCAATTAAACCATTTTCTGTGAGAGTGCGACCAGTAGAAACTAAATCAACGATCGCCTCTGACATACCCGTAATAGGACCTAATTCTACGGAACCATAAAGAGGTACAATTTCCACAGGTAAATCTAAATTATGAAAATGTTCTCTAGCACAATGAACAAACTTAGAAGCAACTCGACCATGAGGCGGTAAGTCTACACTGCGGCGATAAGGGCTAGATGCTTTTACTGCCACCGATAAACGACAGGAACCAAATTTTAAATCAATTAAATTAGCAACATTTGGTTTTTTTTCCCTTAATACATCATAGCCGACAATTCCTAACTGAGCTTGGCCATATTCCACATAAACAGGTACATCATGTGTCCTCACTAACAAAGCTTTTGCTGTATTAGTAGGATCTGTAATTTGTAGTTGGCGAGTACCAGAATCAAGAAAAGCGCTAAAATCTAATCCTACAGTTTGTAGTATATGGATGCTATCTTTTAGTAGGCTTCCTTTGGGCAGGGCAACAGTAAGCATGGTAAGAATTTGAGCAATAATTTGAGATTTTATAAGATTTTACTACAAGCTGGTATAGTTGTAGAAAATACATTAATTAGTCGATCGAGCCTATCATGGTAAAAAAATAATTATGATTAAAAGGCGATCGCTTCGCTAAAGGTAAGTTATATAATAAATTATGTTATTAACGGATAATTATTATAAACAACCCCAGTTAACACCATGTCTTTATCTACATATCAATTACAAAACTTTATATATTTTCAATGATATTTTTTGATAAAATTAAGATACTCTTTGGTAAAGTCAAAATGTAAACTAAAAATAACTCAATATTTTTATAACTATTAAATTATAAATATTAAATGTTATGCGAATTTTATTAGTTGATGATGAAGTTGAATTAACCGGGCCACTGAGTCGAATATTAACTCGCGAAGGCTACAAAGTAGACATTGCCTCCGATGGGGTAACAGGCAGCCAATTAGCAACAGTAGGAAGTTATGATTTATTGATTTTAGATTGGATGCTACCGCAAAAATCCGGTTTAGCATTATGTCAGCAATTGCGAAGCCAAGGAGATTTTACTCCGGTTCTATTTCTCACGGCTAAAGATACCATAGACGATCGAGTACAAGGCTTAGATGCAGGGGCCGATGACTACCTAGTTAAACCTTTTGAACTACGGGAATTATTAGCCCGTGTTCGCGCCTTATTACGCCGTGTTAGTACCATAGAAACTGTTAATAATACTGGTAATGATACTGCCACATCTATACTGAAAGTAGAAAACCTAGAATTAGATAAAGAAAATCAATTAGCCTATCGATCGACAAGGACGATCGAACTTTCCCAAAAAGAAACCCAACTATTAGAATACTTCATGCGCCATCCCGGTAATTTACTTACCCATGCCCAAATAGAACAATATCTCTGGAATGAAGAAGATAAACCGAGTAGTAATGTTTTAGCAGCACTTATTCGCCTTTTACGACGCAAAATAGAAGCCCCTGGGGAAACTCCCTTAATTCATACTGTTTATGGTAAAGGCTATCGTTTTGGTAATTCTGAATAAATATATTAAATCTTGGGGAAATAGGAAATGGGGAATTCTAATAAATTTAGATTTACGACTATTTAACCAGGGTAAATAGGATAATGTTGGCGAAAACTTATTAAAATAATGACTAGGATAAATAAGATATAGTTCCCGATGTTTTATTTTCTATTTTCTAGGCTTAAGCCACAAATTTTTTAGGAAATCCAGGATAGTTGTAGTGATATAATTAATATACGATAAGTTGAGAGATGTAATATGTCTTGGTTTTATTTATTGCGATCGAAATGGTTACTAGGTTTAGGTATTGGCTGCGGCATGGTATTGTATGGAAGCAGTGCGATCGCTTCAGAAACAGTAATTCTCAAATATGGGGTTTTTAGAGAATCAATACCAGTAAAAGAACTTAGTACTTTTGCGGCAACAGGGGAACAGTCTGAGAATATCAAATATTATTTTGAAAAAAGTAAACAAGACCCAGAAAAGGTACGTACAGCATTAACACAGCCTGTTAAAGCAAATATCATAGTTTTAGATCGGGCTTTAAATAACAAAATGGGAGAATTAGCCCTAAAACAAGTAAGTAAATTTGTTCATACTCGTTCTGGTCGAGAAGATCAAAAAGCTTTACGTGCTTCATTAATACTTTCAGCATCCGGAGATAATAAAATTACTTTAATGGAAGCTATCGAAAATTATCCGACATCAGAAGTGGAAGTAGAAGGAGAACAGGTATTTGCGGCTTATAGACGTTTGCAGGCATTAGAGGGAATGGCACAAAGTGTTATGGACAAAATTAAAGATAGATTTTAATTGCAAAAAAAATAACGCCTGCTAGGTGAATGGCGGGCGTTTTACTTGAGGATTTACTAAAGGAAAAGAGATTTATTATTAATATGCCAATGTTTCTAATGATTGGCGTAGATAACGACGTACTTGCAAATCGAGGCTATTTTCAGGATGTTTATGATCGATATTTTCTTCTATTTGCCAACGTTGAAAGCCAGAACTAGAGGCGATCGCTCGCTTCAGATTACCCCAGATGTGGGATTCTGTGGAAGATTGGCTGAAGGATGTAGCTGGGGCTTCTTGAAGAGTTGAAGGGGAAGTTGCCATAGACACCTCAGATTGTGGTAGTAGGATTTGCAAGACTATGTAGCAACTTAGCTTAATTACCTATTAAGTTAGATTGACTAACTTTTGTGGCCTTAAGGCAGTAAATTTGCTGTTGCTCTCATATTTTTTACTTTATTTCATAAACTTTATCATATTTCTCCCGAAATTTACAAGCCAGCAAAGCAAAGAAATTTCTTATAGTATCAAATGCCTACACACTATATTTTGAAAAACTGTAAATTTTGTTACATTTTTCTAAGTTTATCTATATTAACTAGGAAAAATAGCAAAAATTAAATACTCGACTTATGCCATAAATCGGGCGTTGCTTTCATTATGAGATGATTTCACCCAATTTGAAACGAATCTTTAATCATTTCAACCGCCAGCCAATT
>CAWUOF010000527.1:0-3333 GCA_963923765.1 uncultured bacterium
CTGCCCCCCCTGCCCCATACTATAATTCCTGTTTTAAATCAGCCATTCCCCAGAAAATTAAATCTGGTGCGATAATTACTTTAGTAGCAATATCAGGAAATAAAAGCTTTAAATACTCAAATAAAATCTGAGCATCTCCTCCTGTTAAAGCAATGGGAGTAGCTGGGAATGAATACCACCAAGCCTCGATAAAATCTCTAATACCTGCTAAAGTAGAGTAAATAATTCCACTTTGAATAGCATTCACTGTATTTAATCCCCAGCGATCGGGTAAATGTGGTGGTAGACTTATTTCTGGTAAAGCTGCGGTTTTATTGGCTAGGGTTTTTAACTGTAAATATAATCCTGGCAATATCGCGCCTCCTATTAATTTTTTTTGTTGATTTACCCCAGTAAAAGTTAAAGCGGTACCGGCATCAATTACTAATACTGGCCAATCAAAATGAATACCTGCACCCCATACAGCTAAAGCTCGATCGATTCCCAAAGTAGGGTAAACTCCTTGCAGGGGAATTTGCTCTAATGTAATTACTTTGATAGGGGTATATTTCTGCCAAATAACTGTTTGGGAAGGAACAACTGAAGCTACATATAATGGCAAAGGTGGTAGATGAGATAGACAAGCAAAATCAGAAATAGCAATATTCTGCCATTCTCCCCGGTTAAGAATTTCTATTAATTCCGGATCAAAATAATTAGTATTCCAAGTTTTTTGTAATTGAGAACCGATAAAAAAAGCCCAGTGTAGACGGGAATTACCGATCGCTAAAGCTAACCAGATTTGGTCAGTTTTCAGGGGAGAGGGGTTGAAATTTGGCTGTAATTTAGACAAAGTAGTTTAAACAAAGGTGAAAGCAATGATATTTTAGCATCTTGAAAAATACGAGCTTTACTAATACCCATTGCTGTTGCTACATTTACTTCTTTCAGTATCTTTAGCCCTAATTTGGCGATCGCGGTGGTAAACACAAGGTAGTTGCACCTGTATCTACTAACACATTTTTTAGGGTTATTGCGCGAATTTTTTCTGCTAAAATTATTCCTGCTTCTGCTAAAATCTGGTCGGCTCGATTAATAATTGTTAAAGTGGTGAAAAATTTTGCCATATCTGTATTACTTTGAATTGGCATAGTAACCTTCTGCTGACAATTCGGATTTCTTATCTAAGCAGACAATAAATATGTTTTTTAGATAGCATTTCCTAGAAAGTAAATATTTTTTTACTATCTTCCTCCAAGTAAATTAATAAACAAAAATTATGTGGCTTTCGCAAAAGTTTACCTATTTTATGGATTAATTTTTTTATTTATAATTAGGTTTTTATCGTTAAGTAAATATCTTACCATCTGGCAAAGTAGCACCTAGCAAAATAGCACCAGTTAAATCAGCAGTACTCAATTCTGCTCGCGTCAAATTAGCATTAGTTAAATTAGCATTAGTTAAATTTGTCCTGGCTAGATAAGCATCAATTAATTCAGCTTCAGTTAAATTAGCGTTAGTTAAATTTGCTCGACTTAAATTAATCCCTATCATTCTAGTATTATCTAGGTTAGCTTGACTTAAGTTAGCTTTACTGAAATTAGCATTATGCATAATCGCTAAATGCAAATTAGCACCAATCATTTCGGCAGCGCTGAAAATAGTTTTTTCTAGCTTAGTTAGACTTAAATTTGCCTGGGTTAAATTAGCTTCATTTAAGTTAGCTTCTGTCAATACAGCATTAGTTAAATCTGCTTCGCTTAAATTAGCACCGCTTAAATCAGCTTTTCGTAAAACTGCTTCGCTTAAATTAGCACCGCGCAAGTCTGCTTTAGCTAAATCTGCACCTGTTAAATTAGCACCGCGCAAATCAGCTTTACTCATATTTATACCCCGGAGATTTGCTTTTTTATAAAAGCGTTTTTCCTCGCGTAAATTTAAACCTCTCAGACAAGCGCCGGTGAAGTTTGCACCGCTTAAATTTGCGCCACGCAAGTCAGCATTTATCAAGTTAGCATCCATTAAATTTGCTAAGGTTATATTTGCATTCCGCAAGTCTGCACCCTGGAGAGTTGCGCCATGTAAATCGGCATCTTGCATATTAGCGCCACTTAAGTTTGCTTGATTTAAATTAGCTCCACTTAGTTTAGTATTATTTAGGTTGGCTTGCACTAAGTTAGCTCGACTGAGATAAGCAAAAATTAGATTGGCATTGTGTAAGTCTGCTTTGGTTAAAATGATGTTGATTAAATCAGCAGCAAATAAATTTTCACCGCTTAAATTAATTCCAGTAAATTTGGTTTCTCCGGCTGTATATTTTTTGATTAATTCTTCTGCATTCATATTTTTAAATGTAATTTAGTTTTCTGATGGAAAGTAAAATTGACAAGTTTCTTCTTGGTCTTCTACGGTAAAAGGGTGAATAATTGTTTCTGCTATTTCTGGTTTGTTACTAGGAGTATATATTTGTGTGGTTTTTACCTGTTTTTCTGCATCCCTATATAATGGTTTAATTGCTTGAATAATGCTATTTACTGCTTGATTATTTTCTGGCTTTTCTCCTAATAAATTGGCTGTATTGTACAGTTTATATTCCAATTCTGTTAAAGTTGGGCAGGCATTCAATAGATTTTGTAGCAAATCGTCTAGGGTTTCTTTGCGTAATTTTAACCAGTCTCGATCGCTAAAATCAAATATATTATTTAAAGCCGAAAAAATCAGGATTTTTGCCCTTAATGGGTTGGCATATTTTATTACTTCCATCCGCAAATCAAAATGATTATAATTTGGTTTTTGTTGAATTTGACATGGTGATTGTATCGGATTTTGATTTGTAGGATATGTAGGTAAAGATGAGGAATTAGGAGAACTTTTACTGATAGAATTTTCGGTTATTTCTTCTGGATTTATTTTCTCTAATTCTTTGATAATTTCCTTAGCAATAATTGTATATTCTTCGGATTTACTTAGGCTTTTCGCTACGTTATATAAAGTAAACTTAGAATGTTTAATGCTAGGATTAACATCTAAAAATTCTTTAATTAAATCTTGCATATTTAATTGGGCTAAGGTTTTGGAATCATTAGACCAAATGTTTCTACAAGCATAAAGCAATATTTTTTTTATGCGAATAGAGTTTTCATGGTTTGTTAAATTTTTACTAAGTTGTTCAATCAACAATAAGTTATCCATAGGTTTTTATTAGGATTGCTTTGGCTTTTGCCGCTAGGGTTTTGCCCTTGACAAATACTCTTGGAATGATTTTAGTATCAAACTCACAAAAAAGCAATAATAAAAATTAATGTCATCATATTTTAATATAGAAATTGGTTTTTAACTATATCAATATTATAT
>CAWUOF010000528.1:0-3314 GCA_963923765.1 uncultured bacterium
CTATTAGCTCTGGCCATATCGTCCCGGTGTTTAGCTGGGCTACAAGATTAGCAAAATCCATAAGGTTTGGGCAGGTTTAATTCTATGGTTTCCTCGTGATTAGGCGAGGTAGCCTAGTTAAGAATCCTTTACAACTGGGAATTTTACCGCAATATCCGCTTTTATCCCCAGGATTTTTGCTAGTTATTCCTTCTCGATCGCCTATCATATCTGTAAATAGATTTAGAGGTTTATTTTACTGCCGATCGCATTTCCCCTAATTTCACCATCTAAAATTTATTTTTTTATTTATTTTTTTTAATTTACAGCAACTATATTTTCTTTTTATACATATTTAATAATTTCCATTTTTATTAGCTAATTTATTTATAGTAATTCTCTAAAAATTTGTTATGCTGTCTTCACATTAGTAAGAAATATTCACTAGGAACTATAAAAAATAAGTAACAAAGGGTAATATTACACAGGAACAAAAAATAGGGTCAATACTCGGTTGTTCGTCCCCGTAAAATTTTGTTTACGTTTTATTTAAATTTCTTTAAAAATCTGTCTAAAATTATCTACAATTGACTGTTTAGCCTAGCTGCTATCTGATAAGTGCCCATGTCAACCACTCTTGTCATTGTCGAATCTCCCACCAAAGCCCGTACTATTCGTAACTTCCTGCCTTCTGACTACCGCGTGGAAGCATCGATGGGTCATGTACGCGATCTTCCCTCCTCAGCCGAAGAAATTCCCGAAGCTGTAAAAACCGAAAAATGGGCGCAGCTAGGCGTTAATGTAGACGCCGACTTTGAGCCTTTATATGTCATTCCTAAAGAAAAGAAAAAAATAGTCAAGGAAATTAAAGATGCTCTCAAAGACGCATCAGAGCTAATTCTAGCCACTGATGAAGACCGAGAAGGGGAAAGTATAAGCTGGCATTTATTACAAATTTTGCAGCCAAAAATACCGATCAAACGGATGGTATTTCACGAAATTACTAAAGAAGCCATCGAAGCTGCGCTCAAAAATTGCCGTAATGTTGATGACAAATTGGTACGCGCCCAAGAAACTCGACGCATCCTCGATCGCCTTGTAGGTTACACCGTCTCCCCTCTACTTTGGAAAAAAATATCCAGAGGCTTATCCGCCGGTCGCGTTCAATCGGTAGCTGTACGCTTGCTAGTGCAAAGAGAACGAGAACGCCGTGCTTTTCGTAAAGGTACCTATTGGGATTTAAAAGCAAATTTATCTCAAAAAAATACTAACTTCGATGCTCGATTAGTTACTTTAGCAGGAATTAAAATAGCTAATGGTAGTGATTTTGATGAATCTACTGGTAAAATATCTCCCGGAAAAAATGTAAAATTACTATCAGAAACAGACGCTAAAAACCTGCAAAAAAATCTAGCTAATAAAGATTGGAATGTAACAGATATTGAAGAACGCCCGGTAACTCGCAAACCAGCACCACCCTTTACCACGTCTACATTACAACAGGAATCTAACCGCAAACTCAGGCTATCTGCACGGGATACTATGCGAATTGCTCAAAGTTTGTACGAAGAAGGTTATATTACCTATATGCGGACTGACTCGGTGCATTTATCGGAACAAGCGATCGCTGCTGCCCGGAGTTCCGTTGAAGTCATGTATGGTAAACAATATCTCAGCCCCGAACCTCGTCAATATACTACTAAAAGTAAAGGTGCCCAAGAAGCCCACGAAGCTATTCGCCCTGCCGGTAACACTTTCCGCACCCCAAAAGAAACTGGTTTATCCGGGCGGGAATTAGAGCTATATGATTTAATCTGGAAACGCACTATTGCTAGTCAAATGGCCGATTCTCGGCAAACTCATATCACTATTTCTTTGCAAGTAGAAAATGCTGGTTTTCGATCTAGTGGTAAACGGATTGATTTTCCCGGCTTTTTGCGGGCTTATGTGGAAGGTTCCGATGACCCAGAAGCCGCCCTGGAAGATAAAGAAGTAATTTTACCTGAGTTGAAAAAAGGCGATCGCCCTCATTGTCAGGAAATACAAGCGATCGGACATGAAACGCAACCCCCCGCCCGTTATAGTGAAGCTTCCCTAGTCAAAACCCTAGAAAGTGAAGGCATCGGACGCCCTAGTACCTACGCTAGTATTATCAGCACTATTATCGATCGAGGCTACGCCCAATTAACTAATAACGCCCTGGTTCCCACCTTTACTGCCTTTGCTGTCACCTCTTTATTAGAAAAACATTTCCCTGACTTAGTAAATACTAGCTTTACCTCTCGCATGGAACAAACCCTAGATGATATTTCCACTGGTGAAGCTAAATGGCTACCTTACTTACAAAAATTTTATCTAGGAGAAAAAGGCTTAGAAAACCAAGTTAAGGAAAGAGAAAGTCAAATTGACGCCCTGGAAGCCCGTACTATTGAACTAGAAAACCTTAATGTTAAAGTTCGTATCGGTAAATTTGGACCGTATATCGAAGCCGAAAAAGATTCTGGCCCGGTAACTGCTTCTATTCCCAAAGATTTAACTCCGGCTGATTTAGATCCGGAACAAGTAGAAGAAATACTAAGGCAAAAAACCGAAGGCCCGGATAAAATTGGAGTACATCCAGAAAATGGCGAAATAATTTATTTACTTAATGGTACTTATGGCCCTTATGTCCAGCTAGGGGAAGCCACCGAATCAAATAAAAAACCTAAACGGGCTTCTTTACCTAAAGGAGTAGATAAGGATAGTGTAACTTTAGAAATGGCGGTAGGCTTGCTGGCTTTACCCCGCAATTTAGGTGTACATCCGGGCACAGGGGCAAAAATCCAAGCGAGTTTGGGACGCTTCGGCCCTTATGTGGTGCATGATTTGGGCAAAGAAGGTAAAGAATATCGTTCTTTAAAAGCTGGCGATGATGTTTTGACAATTTCCCTGGAACGTGCATTGGAATTATTAGCGGAACCGAAAAAAGGACGGGGAGGCAGTAGCAGTAAATCTAAAACACCTTTACGAGAATTAGGTACTCATCCTGATGATGGTGAGCCAATAAATGTTTATAATGGTCCCTACGGACCTTATATTAAGCATGGTAAAACTAATGCTTCTATTCCAGAAGGACAATCAGTAGAAGATATTAGTTTAGAAACAGCTTTAGAACTTTTAAATGCTAAGGCTGCCGCCGGCAAATCTACTCGTAAGTCAACTAAAACAAGTGATAGTACTGCTAAAACAACTACTACTAAAAAGACTAAGAAAACAACTACTACTAAGACAAAATAGTGGCGTTGCTTATGGGATGATTTCACCTAATTTGAAACGAATCCTCAATCATTTCAACC
>CAWUOF010000529.1:0-3312 GCA_963923765.1 uncultured bacterium
TACATGATGGGAATGGTAATGTAGTAGGAATTTTGGGTACAGTGGAAGATATAACTGATCGCGTCTTGCGAGAAGAAGCATTACGCCAGTCAGAAAGTTTAGCAAGAGAACAAGCAAATCAATTAACTAATACTCTAAAAGAATTGCAACACACCCAATCCCAATTAATTCAAACTGAAAAAATGTCTAGTTTGGGGCAGTTAGTGGCGGGTGTTGCCCATGAAATTAACAATCCAGTTAATTTTATTTACGGCAATATTAACTACGCTAATCAATACTTTGAAGACTTGATCAACTTGCTACAAGCATATAACAAATATTATCCGAATCCAGTAGGAGAGGTACAGGAATTAGTCGAAGAGATTGATTTATATTTTATCAAAAAAGATTTAATAAAGTTGTTAAATTCGATGAAAGTAGGAGCCGATCGCATCCGGCAAATAGTTCTCAGTTTACGTAATTTTTCTCGACTGGATGAAGCCCAAAGAAAACCCGTTGATATTCATACAGGCATTGATAACACTTTACTAATTTTACAACACCGTATCAAAGCCAAAGCAGGCACTCAAGGTGTACAAATCATCAAAGAATATGCCGAATTACCAAAAGTGGAATGTTACGCCGGACAGCTTAATCAAGTATTTATGAATATCTTGGCAAATGCCTTAGATGCCTTAGAAGAAGCACAGGTAGAATGGCGTAAAGAAACAACAGAAAAAACCGACAAATTTCCTACTATTACTATTCGTACTGAACTTATCCCAGAAAATAAAGTAGCTATTCGTATAGCTGATAATGGCAAGGGTATAACCGAACAAGTAAGCAAACGCCTTTTCGATCCTTTCTTTACAACAAAACCCGTAGGTAAAGGTACGGGTTTAGGACTATCGATTAGTTACCAAATTGTGGTAGAAAAACATCAAGGTAAATTAGAATGTATTTCTGCTCCGGGGTGGGGAACGGAATTTGTTATCGAAATTCCGATTAATCAAACCTGAAATTTTAAGAGCTAATTACTATTGGCTAGGTAAAAAAATCTTAGTAATTAGCTCTTATTATTTACACTTAAATTTGAGGTACGAATCTTTCTTTTTCAGGAAGGTTAGTGTATTCAGCTACAATTTGCCGAAATTCCTCGCCATCAATGGTTTCTTTTTCGATTAACAAATCAACAAGGCGATCGATTACGATGCGATTTTCCCGAATAATCTTCAGGGCAATATCGTAGCAATGTTCCACGATCGAGCGGACTTGACCATCAATTCGGGCGGCAATTTCTTCAGAATATTCCGATCGTGTCATCAAATCACGACCTAAAAATACTTCTCCCATTTGACTTTCTAAAGAAAGCGGTCCTAAACTTGACATCCCAAAACGAGTTACCATTTGCCGTGCCATACCAGTTACCTGCTGTAAATCACCACCTGCACCAGTAGTAACTTCCGCATCACCAAAAATAACCTCTTCCGCAGCACGACCGCCTAAAGCGCCGCTAATACGAGCTAAAATTTGCGATCGAGAAATCAAACCTTGATCTTCCCCAGGAGCAAACCAAGTTAAACCGCGAGCTTGTCCACGTGGCACCAGAGTAACTTTTTGTACCGGATCATGCTCTTTAATTAGCGTACCTACGATCGCGTGACCGATTTCGTGATAAGCAATTAAACGCTTACTCTTACTATCAACTAAAGGAGTACCTTCCATCCCTGCAATTACCCGGTCTACCGCATCATCTATTTCCAGCATAGTAATAGCTTCTTTGCGACGACGAGCAGTTAAAATTGCCGCTTCATTCAACAAATTAGCCAAATCAGCACCAGTAAAACCAGGAGTACGGCGAGCAATAGCTTCCAGAGAAACTTCTGTAGCTAATTTCTTATTACGGGCGTGTACATTTAGTATTTCCAAACGACCTTTAATATCCGGTGCATCCACCGTTACTTGACGGTCAAAACGACCTGGACGTAATAGGGCAGCATCCAGCACATCCGGGCGGTTAGTAGCAGCAATAATAATAATTCCAGTATTGCCTTCAAAACCATCCATTTCGGTTAATAACTGGTTAAGGGTTTGTTCCCGTTCATCATTACCACCACCGATACCGGCACCCCGTTGGCGTCCTACAGCATCAATTTCATCGATAAAGATAATACAAGGAGCATTTTCTTTAGCTTTTTTAAACAAATCACGAACGCGAGAAGCACCAACACCAACGAACATTTCTACAAATTCCGAACCAGAAATACTGAAGAAAGGAACGCCAGCTTCTCCGGCAATAGCTTTAGCTAAAAGAGTTTTACCAGTTCCCGGCGGGCCTACTAATAACACACCTTTGGGAATTTTAGCGCCTACTGCGGTAAAGCGTTCTGGTTTTTTCAAAAAGGTAACAACTTCTTGTAATTCTTCTTTGGCTTCTTCGATGCCTGCTACATCATCAAACATGACACCGGTTTTAGCTTCCATTTGGAAACGGGCTTTGGATTTACCAAAGTTCATAGCTTGACCAGGCCCGCCGGTGACGTTGTTGGAACGACGAAACAGAAAGAATAAACCAGCTATTAAGAGTAGGGGAAAAACTAAATTTCCTAATAGTCCCCACAGCGCATTAGTGTTACGAATTGGATGAGCATCGAAGCTAACTTTTGCTTCTCGGAGTTTGGCAATTAATTCTGGTGCTGTTGCTGGTAAATCAACTCGCCACCTGCCGGTTTGATTGTCTAAGTCTGGATCTGTGACTTCTACTATTGCGGTTCTGCCGCCATCGTATAGATCGACGCTTGTTACTCGCTGAGTATCTAATAATTCTAAAAATCGGCCATAGGTCATGCGAGTATTGGCAGCATTCTTGTTCATTTCAACTGCGGCGGGGGAAAATGCCCCTTGCCAGAAGAAAAAGCCAATGACTAAAGCAGGTAATGTCCAGAGTAATACTACTCTCCAAGAAAGTTTCATGGGCTAATGGCCTCTATATAACGACTAAACAGGTACAAAGGGCTTATTGGTGGGACGTGAAATACACAACAGCCAGTTAAAGAGAACTAAACAAGGCCAATTTAAACCTAATTTGGCCAATTTTGACTTAGTATTTTATCCTGCTAATACAGGGATGTTGAATTAGGTAGGCTGGTAGGCGATCGATTTTTTATTTTCTAGGTTCCATTTTAAAGTATGAATGGATAGGATAGCTTGTGCTGATCCTCTAATAAGTTTTATGAGAATTGTAACTTAATATAACTTAATAATACATTTTAAAACAACCAATCCTCCATCAACTTTATTTCTGGATGGGGCAGAAAAGGGGAAGGGGCGAAA
>CAWUOF010000530.1:0-3309 GCA_963923765.1 uncultured bacterium
ATATTTCATATTTTTATGCCTATTCCCAGAGTGGCGCTGAAGCGCAACAACTATTTTTTCCAAAATCTTAACTTAAGTAAATTAATTTTACTATAAACTTAAGGACTAATTGCCACTAATCCTAAGCAGGGGCCGTTGGGATGTTCTGGATCTACAAAATTTGTTTCTATGTGACTAAATCCAAAATAGTTAAGACTAGCGAAAATATCATCTTTACTCATCCAATAACTAAAAGAATTGCTACCACCACAAAAACCTGCTGAATCTAATGCTGTCAGATATTCATAACGATAAAGAGTATGTTTAAATCCTTTATAATCAGCTATTTGGCTGCTGGAAAATTTGGGCGGTAGATAATCTTTTTTTTCAATATATTCTTGGTCATAGTAATGTGTCCAAATAAAGACTTTATTAGATATTTTTGAGATTAATTCAATTAATTCTGGGGGATTAATTGTATGATAAAGTACACCAATAGCAACACAAAAATCAAATTTTCCTGGATTGGTTTTTAAATATTCAATAAAATCACCGCAAAGAAATTTGGCTTTATTTAAGCCCATAATTTCTTTAATAATTAGACATTTTAAATAAGCCCTAGTGTTAGCTTCTACGGCTACTATTGATTTAGCACCTAATTTTTCTAACATATAGGTATGACCAGCTTCTAAAGGGCCTAATTCTAAAACAATTTTATCTTGAATACCGCCAATTTTTTCCACTGACCATTGAATACGAGGATCTACAAAATGCTGAAAATTTTCTAATCCTAATTTACCTAAATCTCTAGGTAATCTTGTCGCCCATTCTCCTGTAAATATATCTAAAGCATTTTGAATAGTGGGAACTGATTTTATATAGCTATCGAGGATTTCCATGTTAATTTCCTATAAATAAAATTAAAGGGGCTTTAAAATAAATAAATGCGATCGCTACCCTAGTTGCGCTAAACTATAACACGAACAACCATGATATTACAGGTTAAATATTATCTACCATGACCAATCGCCTAGCTCAATCTCTCAGTTTATACCTACGTAAACACGCTGAAAACCCGATCGAATGGTGGCCCTGGTGTGCCGAAGCCTTAGAAACGGCTAAACGCGATAATAAACCAATTTTTCTATCTATAGGTTACTCTAGTTGCCACTGGTGTACGGTAATGGAAGGAGAAGCATTTTCTAACCCTGCTATTGCTGAATATATGAATGCTAATTTTTTGCCAATTAAAGTCGATCGCGAAGAACGACCCGACATTGATAGTATTTATATGCAAGCATTACAAATGATGACTGGTCAAGGTGGTTGGCCTTTAAATATTTTTCTTGCCCCGGATGACTTAGTACCATTTTATGGTGGTACTTATTTTCCCGTAGAACCTCGTTATGGACGACCTGGTTTTTTACAATTACTGCAAGCTATTCGCCGCTATTATGATATAGAAAAACTAAAATTACAAAATTTTAAAACAGATATTATCACCTCAATGCAGCAAGCAGCTAATTTAACAGTAAGTGGAGATAATCAAGTCAATAATACTTTAGATAAAGCCTTATTTGCTAAAGGCATAGAAACTAACACTGGCATTATCGCTGCTGATGCTTATGGGCCGAATTTTCCCATGATACCATATTCAGAATTAACTCTACGGGGTAGTAGATTTAATTGGGAATTTAAAGAAGATGCTAAACAAGCTAGTTTAAAACGTGGTTTAGATTTAATTTTAGGGGGAATTTTTGACCATGTAGCCGGCGGGTTTCATCGTTATACAGTAGATGCAACTTGGACGGTTCCCCATTTTGAAAAAATGCTTTACGATAACGGGCAAATTATTGAATTTTTAGCTAATTTATGGAGTAATGGCGCTGTTGAACCCGCTATAGAAAGGGCGATCGCTAATACTGTAAAATGGCTAAAAAGAGAAATGACTTCTCCTGCTGGTTATTTTTATGCTGCCCAAGATGCTGATAGTTTTATTAACTCTGATGCCTTTGAACCCGAAGAAGGCGCTTTTTATGTTTGGAATTATCAAGAATTAGAACAATTATTAACTACGGCAGAATTAGAGGAATTATCAGCACAATTTACTATTACTCCTCTAGGTAATTTTGAAGGAAAAAATGTATTGCAACGCCGTCAAAGCGGAAAATTAAATGATACAGTAGAAAATGCTTTAGCTAAGTTATTTTTAGCTCGTTATGGTACCTGGGCTGCTGAATTATCCACTTTTCCTCCTGCCCGGAATAATGAAGAAGCAAAACATGATAAATGGCCGGGTAAAATTCCGGCGGTAACAGATACAAAAATGATTGTAGCTTGGAATAGTTTAATGATTTCTGGGCTGGCTAGAGCTTATGGGGTTTTTGGTCATCAAGAATATTTAGATTTAGCGGTAAATGCTGCCAATTTTATCTGCGATCGCCAATGGATAAATAACCGTTTCCATCGTTTAAATTATGAAGGTCAAACAGCCATTTTAGCTCAATCAGAAGATTATGCTTTCTTTATTAAAGCCTTGCTAGATTTACAACAAGTCACTATTAATTCTAATGATAAATATTGGCTAGAAAAAGCCGTAAAAGTGCAAGAAGAATTCGACGAATATCTCTGGAGTTTAGAATTAGGAGGATATTACAATACTGCCAAGGATGCTAGTAATGATTTATTAGTAAGAGAACGTAATTATGTAGATAATGCCACCCCTTCAGCTAATGGCATAGCTATTTCTAATTTAGTCCGTTTATCCCTCTTAACTAATAATTTGGAATTTCTCGACAAAGCCGAACAAGCTTTACAAGTATTTAGCAGTGTCATGGAGCGATCGCCCCAAGCTTGTCCTAGTTTATTTACCGCTTATGATTGGTATTTACATCATACTCTAATCCGCAGCAGTAGTAAACAAATAGAAAATTTAATATCTCAATATATACCTGTGGGTATTTTAGCTATAGAAACTAATTTACCACCAGGAGCAATAGGCTTAGTTTGTCAAGGTTTAACTTGTCAAGAACCCGCCCTTTCTGCACCCCAGTTATTAGACCAGATAAAAACCAGTCAAATTAGGGAATAATAAAACAAAGAAACCGGGTTTTTCCAAAAAATCCGGTTTCTGAGAGAGTTTTTACCTTAATATCAATATCTGGTCAAAAAAACTGGTTTCTCGGCGTTACATAGATGCATAATTGGCTGGCGGTTGAAATGATTAAAGATTTGTTTCAAATTGGGTGAAATCATCCCACAAGCAACGCCGATCGATTGACAATTATCAATAATATTTAATGGCGCGATCGGGTTTATTGAATTTATCAA